>JAIRLU010000214.1 GCA_031259215.1 Treponema sp.
TTTAACCGGGATTCCATACCCTCCCTATTAAACCGTTTTATATAACGGATAACCGATGAAAGGCTGATACCAAGAGATTCGGATATGCTTTCCCATGGCTTCCCCTCGGCCCGGTTTATTATCACCAACAACCGGATAGCGAACTTTGAGCGAAGTTTCCCTGAACCTGCTATTTTTTTCATTATAGACAGTTCTTCCTCTGTAATAGGAGGATGTGTTTCTGTTTTCATGTACTGAACTATACCTCACATATATCGTTATCTCAATATGTAAAGGACAGAACAATAGAATAGGTTTTATGGAAATTGACAACATTTTAAACGGTTTAATTAATAACCTCAAGGTTTCAAATCCGTATAAAATTATTTTATTTGGCTCTTATGCCAATGGCAATAAAACAGAAAATCAAGAAATTATATAAGAAATTGGTACGGGAAATACATTACAAGATACCACTTGCCATTTGAGTGTATTCAAAAGAAGAATTAAAAAAATACAAGAATGAGGGGTGGCTTTTTTGCTTTCCTCTGGGTGGTAGAGGTGTAGGTCCAGTTTGTCTCCAATCAAGAACTTTTAGTCTGAGATCGGTGTTCCCTGACCAGGCGGGTAAAAACTTCACCGTACTTCTCCATCTTTACCATTCCTACGCCGGAAACCGCTAAAAATTGCTCTGGATTCAGGGGCATTTTCCGGCACATATCCTGGAGGGAAGCGTCAGAAAAGATAATATACGCAGGTATATGGGCTTCCTGGGCAAGACGATTCCGTAAGGCCTTGAGCTTGATAAAGAGGCGCTCGTCCAATTCCGCGGTTTTGTCCGGCAGAGGATGCGGAGGCTTATCTTTAGGTAACATCATCTCCAGAGGCTTTTTTTCAAAGATAATTTCCCCGGACCGGGAAGCAGAACAGAGTACCGGATAAGTAGTACCTTCCAGGGCTAGATATTCATGGGCGATGAGGTAATCCAAGATGGTCCTGATGCGATGAACATCCATATCCGCCATGATGCCGTAGGTACTCAGGGAGTCCAGGCCCTGACTGAGGAGTTTCTGGCTTTTGGTTCCCCGGAGTATATCTACGACCATAGTCTTACCAAAACGCTTCCCCCGCTGTTCGATACGATACACACAGGAGATAATTTTCTGCGCGGCCAGGCTTATATCCACGGCTTCAAAACGGGTCGTACAATTAGAGCAATTTCCGCAATAGTTGGAAGGGGTATCTCCAAAATAGGCCAGCAACTGGGCCCGCAGGCAATCGGTGGTGGTAGCGTAGTAGGTCATGGCTTTAAGCAGTTCCAGGTTATGACTTACCAGGGCAGGATCTTTTGGAGGATCCCCAGGCTGGCAGTTGGTGATGAGGAAGGTATTAGTCCGCAAATCCTGAGGGCTGTAATAGAGAATGCAATCCGCTGCTTCCCCGGCCCGGCCCGCCCGGCCTGCTTCCTGATAATAACTTTCGATGTTCTTGGGTATGTTGTAATGAATGACAAAGGATACATTGGACTTGTCGATCCCCATACCAAAGGCATTGGTGGCCACCATGAGGGGCTTCCGATCATAGATAAAGTCGTCTTGGTTGATCTGCCGTTCCCAGTCATCCAGGCCTGCATGATACCGGGTAGCCTCATACCCGGCCGCGTTGAGGGTAGCGCTGAGTTCTTCCACGGTTTTCCGGGTAGCACAGTAGACAATCCCGCTTTTGTCTTGGTGATTTTTCAGGTAATCCAGTAGGGCCTGTACTTTATCCGGAGACTTAGGGATAGTTTGTACCGCAAAATAGAGGTTCTCCCGGTTAAACCCCGTGGTAAGGACGTAGGGATTTTCCAGGTGCAATATGCGGACGATGTCCTCTTTGACCTTGTCTGTGGCAGTGGCGGTAAAGGCGGCCGTGATGGGCCGCGAGGTAAGGCTCTGGATAAATTCACGGATTAACAGATAGCTGGGACGGAAATCATGGCCCCATTGGGAAATACAATGGGCTTCATCAATAACCACCATGGCGATACCCACCTGTTCCCCCAGATGCTGTATCGCATCCCGCTTGAGTCCTTCCGGGGCGATGTAGAGCATCTTGTAATCCCCCTGCACCGCATGATGTATGGTGGACTGGTAGTCCGCGGGGGCGAGGGAACTGTTTAGATAGGCCCCAGGAATATCCCCCTCCTGGAGGGCGTTGACCTGATCCTTCATGAGGGAGATCAACGGGGAAATAACCAGGGTGAGTCCATCTAGGAGCAAGGCCGGAACCTGATAACAGAGGGACTTACCGGCTCCAGTGGGCATCACTGCCAAGACATCCCGGTGTTCCAAGAGGGCATGGATGATCTCCTCCTGTCCCCGCCGGAATTGTGTAAATCCAAAATAAGTCTTGAGAATAAGGCGTATATCCTGCTTCATAAGCAACCCATTATACTGTCCCTGAAAAAAAAGAAAAAGGGGCCGCTGGCCTAAAGAAAAAGTCTGCGAATTAACGCTCATGGATCTGAATAATTCGTGAAAATTCCCGTTCCTTTCCCCTTAGTCAATCTTGAACTTGGCTACTGCGCCGGTCAGCGCGGCGATGGTTTCATTGTTTTCAACGCTTTTTTCGTTGACCTGTGCCGCGGCTCTGGCGATTTGTTCGGATCCGACCGCCATTTCACTCATGCCGTTGCTGATTTCACTGCTTATACACAGCAGTTTTTCTACCGCGTCTATTATCGCCCGGCCTTCGATTTCCATCTCACTGGCTCCGCCCTTTACCATACCGCTCAGTTCTTTTAGCCGGGAAATAAGGTCCATTATCCGGGAACTGCCGGACTGTTGTTCGTGCATGGCTTCGCGGATATGCTCTTCTTGATAGGAAACGGTTTTTACCCCGCCGTCAATGGCTTCAAATCGCTGCTGTACCTCATTTGCGGAGGCGGTAATATGGTCAATGGCGGACTTTATCTTTTTGAGGGTCGCCGTGGTGGTTTTTGATTGTTCATGGGAAGATTCTGCAAGTTTACGAATTTCCTCGGCTACCACGGCGAAACCTTTGCCTACATCCCCGGCATGGGCGGCCTCTATCGCGGCATTCATCGAAAGCAGATTCGTCTGGCTGGCGATATTTTCCATCAAAGCATTGATTTCAAGGAGACCCTCCGAATCTCGGGCGATTTCCTGAAGGTCCTTGGTAACCGAAGAAAGGCCGGATCGTACGAAATCCGCGGCTTCGTTAAGGTATTTCACATTTTCCGAATTCTTTTCCAGGGTACCGACCACGGATCGGATGTTATCAAGCATTTCTTCAATTGCGGATGAGGATGACGACACGCTGTCCGACTGTTCCTCCGCATGACTGCGGACGGTTTCTATCATTTTCATGATATGATCGATAGCAGAAGAGGTACCGTTTATGCTGTTGGATTGAACATCGATCCGCTTGATCATATTCTGGATATTTGCGCTGATTTGGTTTACTGCAGCCACGGTTTTGTTTATGTTGAGGGCCAAGGTATCGCCGCTTTTGGTCAAGTCCCCTGCATGTTCACGAATTCCTTTGACCATATCTCTCATGCCGTTAAATATATTGTTTATGCCGGTACTCATTTCACCGATTTCATCCCGGCTGTCTACTGAAAGCCGTCTGGTTAAATCCCCTTCCAGGGTGTTAAGTTTCTTGAGGGCTCCGGTCATCACTTTGATGGGGCGGGTTATGGAAAGGTAAATGGAGACGCTTAATACCAGGGCCAGGCTGATGATGGAAACCGCGATGATAATCAGGATTATGGTATCATAGCGTACGGCATGTTCTGCAAAGGTTTCTGTTTCTTCATACTTTTTTTCTGCCAGCTTTACCACCTTGTCAATCTGTACCCGGTGTTCCTGGTACAGGATCTTCAGGTCATGGAGGGCCAGTTTTGCGGCTCTCTCTTGATCCCCCCGCTGTATTGCAGGAATGAATTCGTTGAAGGCAATATCATAAAATCGCATGGCGGGGTCGTAGGTTTTTTCCAGCATGACGGTTCGCATCTCTCCAGGAACAAGCAGGGCTTCATCGATCCAGAACTGATGCCGGGTATCGTAATCTGCCTTGAGCTGCTGTAATTCTGAAACGAGTTTATCCAGCTCTCCGGGGTCGGTTTCGTCCTTCATCTGTAACACATCCAGATAGGATTCAATGATATATTCCGGTGGCGGAAGCACATCGGCAATAATATCCTTGCTCATGATTATGTGATTGTACAGGCTGCCCTGAATCCGCAGTTCATCCAACGTATGAAATGAATATAACGCAAACCCCAAGTATCCAAGGATAAACAC
>JAIRLU010000219.1 GCA_031259215.1 Treponema sp.
TTGCCGATGACCTGTATAAAACGATGCGGATCAGCGGTTTCAAGACAATAGCCGCCACGCAAACCGAGGGCCTGCTCGGCCCTGTAACTGCTCTTCAACCCTGTTTTGTACTATCTCCATTTTTTTATACAGCATCGTCTTTTCTCATTAATTTTCGGTAATGTTCTAAAATTAATGTATAAAACACACTCTCCAAAAAACCAGACATTTATTAAAGGAAAAAGTGGTTATGGTGGTTTCCGCCGGCACATAGGTGTCCGATGTCAGGGTAGGGAATTTTTTGGGGTTCTCTCCGTGGAGGTGTTGGGTCTGCATCGCAGCCTGGGGCCAACCCATAGGGGGACGAGAAGCCCCAAGTCTCCAGAAATTTGCTATGAGTTTATCTTGACCCCTGTTCGGAGCATCTTGTCCTTTATCTGCTCTTTTACTATAGTTGGAAGCTATGAAACGAAGATTAATCACCTCCGCGCTACCCTATGTCAATAACGTGCCCCATTTGGGAAATTTAATCCAGGTCTTATCCGCGGATGCCTTTGCCCGGTTTTGCCGATTAAGCGGGTATGATACCCTCTACGTGTGTGGTACCGATGAATACGGCACTGCCACTGAAAACAAGGCCGCGGAAGAGGGGGTGAGCCCTCAAGAACTCTGTGATCGGTATCATGCCATCCATGCGGCTATTTATCGCTGGTTTACCATTACCTTTGATAAATTTGGGAGAACTTCCACGCCGATCCAGACTGAAATCGTCCAGGATATCTTCAAAAAACTTGATGCCCACGGCTTTATTGTAGAACATACCATCGAGCAGCTCCACTGTGGTCCCTGCGACCGTTTCCTGGCGGACCGGTATGTCCGGGGAACCTGTCCTCACTGTGGATATGCAGATGCCCGGGGGGACCAGTGCGAGGCCTGCGGGAAACTGTTGGACCCCACAGAGCTCAAGGAACCACGGTGTGCCAGTTGCGGTTCCACCCCGTCCCTGCAATCCACCAAGCACTTGTATATCGACCTTCCCCGAATCAAAGAGCCTTTGGAAGCGTGGATTAAAACCGCCTCGGCCCGGGGCTTTTGGGCGCATAACGCGATTCAAATGACTCATGCGTGGATTCGTGACGGATTGCGGGAACGGGCTATCACCCGGGACCTCAGGTGGGGAATTCCCGTACCCAAGCGCGGGTATGAACACAAGGTCTTCTATGTCTGGTTCGATGCTCCCATCGGGTATATCTCCATCACCGGGAACCTAGGAGCGGAAACCACTGCCGATTGGCATGGGTTTGTAGATTCTTGGTGGAAAAATCCTGATGAGGTGGAGTTGTATCAGTTTATCGGGAAGGACAATATCCCCTTCCATACGGTGATTTTTCCCTCAAGCCTGCTTGGAGCCTCTGATCCTAAGGAGAGCGGGAAGCAGTGGACCATGCTGCACCACATGTCCAGTACAGAGTACCTCAACTACGAGAGCGGCAAATTCTCCAAGTCCAAGGGAGTTGGGGTTTTCGGTACGGATGTGATGGAGACCGGTATTGCCCCGGATGTGTGGCGCTTCTATATCTTCTATAACCGGCCTGAAAAAGCGGATGCCCTCTTTACCTGGAAGGACTTCCAGGAGAAGGTGAACGGTGAATTAATCGGTAATATGGGAAACCTGGTGAACCGGACCTTGTCCTTTGTAAGCCGCTATTATGAGGGAACTGTACCAAGCGGAGTAGGAAACCAGCATTTTTGGGAAACTATGAAGGGATACGAGCAGGATATTACCGAAAGATTGGAACGGGCGGAACTTCGGGATGCTTTTAGGCTGGTATTTGAGCTTGCTTCTTTTGCCAACAAGACCTTTCAGGATGGGGAGCCCTGGCGGAAACAGCAAACCGATCCTCCTGCAGCAAGGTCCCTTATCCGGGACCTCTGTTATACCGTGCGGGATATAGCGATACTGATCGAACCCTATCTGCCTACCGCAGCGGAAAGGATCGCTTCCTTTTTTGGCCTTTCCTTTACCGAAACGGGGGATCCCCTTTCCTGGGACCTGCTGGGCCGGGATCAGGGGCTTTCCAAGGTGGTAAAAAGCGAGGTCCTGTTCCCTAAACTAGAAGACGAGTTGGTGGAGACTTTACGGGAACGGTATTCTGGAAGCCAGCAGGATAGAGCGGAACGGAAAGCCGCGGAAGGGGCAGCTTCGGTTTCTGAAACCAGGGTTCCTGGTTTTACCCAAACCTTGGACCTGCGGGTTGCCCAAATCATCAAGATCGAGAGGCATCCCAAGGCAGATAAGCTCTACATCGAAACCCTGGAGATAGCTGGGGAAGAACGGGTTATTGTTTCCGGGCTGGTACCCTTTTATACCCCTGAGGAACTGTTGGGAAAGCGGATCATCTTGGCCTATAACCTCAAACCTGCGAAACTCCGAGGAGTGGCAAGCCGGGGTATGCTCCTGGCAGCTTCAGCCACGGATGGGGAAGGCCGGGAACAGGTGGAAGTGTTGGATGCGGGAGAAACCCCCACAGGGACGCGAGTGGGGCTTGAAGGGGCCGAACCAGGAACCCCTCCTCAGGAAATTGACATTGATACCTTTGGCGCTATTCCTCTGACGGTGCAGCATTATACCGTGGTATCTGGCGGTAAGGCCCTGCTCTTGAATGGGAAGCCCTTACAGACAAAGGTACTGGTTTCCGGTGAGGTGCATTAGTGGTGTTCCGTGGACGTATTAACGGGGAAGCCGTCCACGGTCCTTCCCCCCCAGGACAGTACCTCAAGAGTATCCTACCTACGGATCTTACCCAATGTAATCAGGCGAATTCCTTTTTACAGTCCGGATTTTGGGGGAGCTTCAAGGCCCGGTTCGGTTGGAATACCCGGGCATTTCTTGCGGATTGGGGGGAATGGGGGATAAAGCCCCTGCTTTTAATACGGCGGCGTTTAGGGCCCTGGTTTTCCTTTGCCTATGTGCCCTGGGGACCGGAACTGCCTGAGGGTTTTCCTAGCCAGGATGAGGCCCTGAATCAGGCCCTGCAAGAGCTTGCAGGGGCCTTACAAGCCTTCCTGCCGGAGAACACGGCCTTTATCCGTTTTGATCCTCCCTGGTATACCGAAGGTCCTGAGACTGCCCCGCCAAAGATCTATCCTCCTTTTTTCCCTGCAGGAGCGGATGTACAGCCTGCGGATACGGTATTAGTGGATCTTACCCGCTCTGAAGAAGGCATCCTCAAAAACATGAAAAGCAAATGGCGGTATAACATACAGCTTGCCCACAAGAGGGGGGTCGTGGTACGGCAGGCCCAGGAAGAGGAACTGAACCGGTTTTATGAACTCCTCAAAGAAACCGCAAAACGGGACCGCATTGCCATCCATAGCAGTGAGTATTATACCAGCCTCTTTATCCATTACCGGGAGTACGCTCAAGAAGGGCAGGCTCGGGAAGTTATGGATCTCCGACTGTACCTTGCAGAGCATGAAGGGGAACCCATCGCCGCTCTCGTGGTCCTGTTCCGGGGGAACACCGGGGTGTATCTGTACGGGGCATCCTCGGATCATAAGCGGAATCTCATGGCTCCCTATGCCCTCCAATGGAAGGCTATGAGGGATGCCCGGGCCCAAGGGTGTACGGTCTACGATCTCTTTGGTATACCCCCACGGGAAGATCCGGATCATCCCATGTCAGGGCTTTACCGGTTCAAGACCGGTTTTGGAGGGCGTATTATTCACCGTCCGGGAAGCTGGGATTATACCTACCGGCCCCTGGTAGGGGGTTTCTTTAACCTCTCAGAGGCACTCAGGAAAAAGGTGCGGAAGGTGAAGCGGAACGTACAAAAGCTCCAGAGCAGGAACTGATCTGGCCTTTTCGTACTGCCCGGTTGTTGGTTAGGCTCTGCAATCCTACGGGATCCTATAATAGAGTTGTTCAAAAACTGAAGTTTTTGAACAAATTCCGATAAAAAACAGCAAAATGCGGAGCATTTTGCAAGACTTGTTCGATAACCAACCGGGTTATCGAACAAGTCCAATACTTTTCGGACAGCCCCGAAGCGCATACAGACCTGTT
>JAIRLU010000249.1 GCA_031259215.1 Treponema sp.
AGGTACTGTTCCATTAATAACGTGCCTAGGCCGTCTCCTGCCCAAGGGCCTGGAGCGCCGTGCCAACGGTCTCCCAGGATATCCCCGGTCTTCATGTATTCCAGAATGGAGTTCCCCAAAGAATTGGGCACCGTAGTTACTGACGCGTCTGCATTATAGGGAATAAAGGCCATTTCTTCTATGATGAACCGCTGTCCCTCAGGGGAGGTATTCATCCATACCAGGAAATCATAGGCTTTCTGTTTTTCTTCTTCAGCACAGAGGGCGTTGACCGTGTAGTAATTCGGCACAAATACCGGTATGGACCGTTCCATCTTTTCAATGGTCAAGCCCTGCGCGGTAATATCACTGGAGGTAAAGGGCATTTTAATCGGAAGGAAATAGAGCCGTTCTGCCACGTCCTGGTTCACGGTAAGAATGTTGTTGTACGCCCAATTGCCCTGTTTCAGGAGCAGGGCCTTTCCTTCGGCAAAGAGCTGCACCGCCTGGTCATACCCGAAGTTCGCGTCCGATACCAGGTCATGCCCCCGCTGGGCCGGTCCGTTTTTCCCTGCTAAATGCCGGGTCTTGAAATCCAGGGCCTTGGCGTATGCCACCAGGGGCCCCCGGATGCGACGTATGTCTCCTTCCTTGGCGTTGAGGGAATCATTGATGGTGCTAAAGGTCGCGTTGAGGGCTACATTGACCAGGTGATCCCCATAGGTCCATCGTTGGGAGCCCATAAGGGCAATGACGCCGGTCAATGAACCGGTCATGGCGGTTTTTGATGCGGCCAAGGTGTAGGTTTTTCCACTCACCTTAACCGGTCCAGGGGGATTATTTTTGATCCAATTATCTATCCCGATAATGAAGGCTTCCCATTCACTATAGCTTGCAGTCTTGATGTCTTGAATAAGTTCGGTGGCATCCGCAAGGTCGAAAAGTTCAGCGAGCATTTTCGTATCCACGATATAGCCGTACCCTTCCAGGTTGTAGGGAATACCGTAATTAGTCGTCCCTCCCAGGGTAAGCCGGAGATCCGGCCCGATATCCTGGGCAAGTTTGGAAAAGGCGGGGTTATTTTCCACCTGAGCAAAATCCTGCACATACCCCCCTTCAAGCCACATGGCGAGGTTGTTGATCCCCTGCACTGAAAAGATCGTGGGCATGTTTTTTGAATTCATTTCCGTATTCATGGGAGCGCTCTGATCCGCGCCTGCCCCGATGGAAAAGGTTTTAACCCGTACTCCCGTGGCTTCCTGATAGGCCTTGGCCATAGCATCCACTTGGGCGCCGTTTTCCCCTTTGGCATTAAAAAGGTAGATATCATACCCTCTATCCGCTGCAACGGATTTTTTAGAACAGCTTGAACCCATGACTACGATCATACATACCGCAGCCAATACCTGCATAATCCTTTTCATAAGAACCTCCTTGGTGTTACTCGCACCATATAACTATAAACGTTGGTCCCTTTCCTCTCGGTGGTGACCAACGGTATAAGAACCGGTTTTAGAGACCCCAAACCCCGAAACTTTGTCCTGCCATAGAGCAGGCGTCCCCCTGTATGGCGCAGTCCCCGATGGCATAGACCGGTTTCCGCGGCCCTCCCGCAGGCAGGGGAATGCTTTGAGCGCTCAGAGCCGGATTTACCGCCACCAAGAGATTGCCCCGGCGGTACACTAGGGGCCCAGAGCCTGAGGAGCGGTCTTTCGGATACAGTATTTCCAGATTTGCTTGGGCGTGTAGATCCCGATGCTCGTGCCGCAGCTTTAAAAGGGCCTTTACCGTTGAGAGCAGGGAAGAGGGGTCTTGTTCCTGGGCTTCCACCGTAGGCGCGTCCGGGGAAAGGTCCACCGGTAAGTAGAGCGTGTCCGCAGCCGCGTCTGAAAAACCCAGATTCTTCCCGGCCTGCCACTGCATAGGCGTCCGGGAACCGGTCCGAAAATAGCCTCCTTCCTTCGTAGGTAGGGGAAGGTAGCGCATCCCGATTTCATCCCCATAGTACAAGAACGGAACCCCCGGCATGGTGAAGATAAACCCATAGGCCAGGGAAAGCTCCCGCTGATTCAAGGTATGGGTAAGGCGGATCGTATCGTGGTTCCCCGTAACCAGGCTGATATACCCCTTATCCTTGGTAGCCTCATAATGATCCAGATATTCATCCAGGAAGGTGTGGATATTCCCCGGCGCACCGGCTTTAAAAAAGCTCCTATCGCCCTTCAGGGCATCATCATACTCCCGGAAGAGGCTCCGGTAGCCCCCGCGGTTGTCCGTAAAATCCAGGAAAAAATCCGCATGAAAACCCCCGTTAAGCGCCTGCTTAGGAGCACTCCATTCCGCGACCAGCACGGCTTCAGGATATTCCGCATCGACCATTGCCCTAATAGTCCGCCATAGTGCCTGGGTTCCGCTTTTGTCCGCATCGTCCAATTTCACCAGAGACCCCGCCATATCCACCCGGAACCCGTCGCACCCGGCGTCCAGCCAGAATCGCATCACCTCTTCCATCGCTTCCCGGGTGGCCGTACAATCAGGATGATCCATAGGGAACTGCCAAGCCTCTTTGGGTTTCAGAAAGCCGTAGTTCAGGGCAGGCTGGCACTTAAAGAAGCTGATGATATAAGTAGCTGCCCGTTCCGTCTCCCCTCCGATAAACCCAAGCCCCTCAGCCCGTTTGAAACAGTGATCCGTCCAGATAAACCGGTTCCAGTACTCGTTCGGCGCGGCCTTACTGCTTTCGATAAACCAGGGATGCTCTTCCGACGTGTGTCCGGGAACCAAATCCAACAGGACCCGGATGCCCCGCGTATGGGCCTCGCTAAAGATCCGCTTCAGATCCTCGTTGGTACCGTACCGGGGCGCGGTCTTTTTATAATCCCGCACATCATACCCTCCATCCTTGAAAGGCGAATCAAAACAAGGGTTGATCCACAAGGCGTTACAGCCCAGGCTCTTGATATAATCGAGTTTCCGAAGGATCCCTTCAAAATCTCCAATCCCATCCCCATTGGTATCCAGAAAGGATTGGGGATAAATCTCATAAAAAACCGCGTCTTCAAGCCATGCAGGCATGCTGATTCCTCTTAATGCATTGTAGTTAGTACAAAAGTATCTCAATAAGTGTTACGTAACACTATAATCCCAGTGTATATCCACCTTCAAAAGTTTGCAATATTTTTTTTCTGTTTTATATGATTCTTGAAGGATGACGTTTTACATCCCCCATGACGCTTATTTAACATGAGTTCGACAGCATAAAACCGGTCATCCGCATTGCCTTACTCCCGGCAATGCGGATGACCGAAAGGTAGATGTCATTGACGGTTTGTACCGTGAACGGTGCAAGGGAAACACTTGGGAGACCGGGGATTACTTCGATTGTTTGTGATTACCAGAGGCTATTTCACCATTTGACCTTTTGAAACAGCCTCACCTATAAGGGATTTAAGAATAGCCCCTAGGGGAATTGAACCCCTCTTTTAAGATTGAGAATCTCATGTCCTAACCAATAGACGAAGGGGCCAGATTACATATCAGTACCTTATTATTCTCCCCTTTTCCCCTGGGAGGATTTGAACCCCCAAGCATATCCAGAGTCTGCATACCCTGGAAAGGGCATTTCATTATAGCACCGATACATAACGATCCAACAACGAATTACGTTTAGTTGTAATATACCCATACTTTCCATAAAGTGTCAATAGAGTTGTTCAGAAACCTCAGTTTCTGAACAACTTCCGCTTAAAAAACAGCAAAATGCGGAGCATTTTGTAAGACTTGTTCGATAACCAACCGGGTTATTGAACAAGTCCAATATGTGCATATAAATACCAGGGCAAAAGCATTTACTTTGAACTAAAGGAGGAAGGGAAAATGGACGACAAAAAAAATTTCAAGAAAAAATAACGAAACTATCCATAGGAGGATACCATGGAAATCACCGAAGACGCTATCAGCCCTATGAAAGCACCCGTGGGGACCATCCCCGACCCCCGACGGGAACGGGGAAATCTCCGGCACAAACTGGAGGATATGCTGGTCATCGCGTTGTACACGGTCATCATCAAGGAAAGCCGAATGTGAGGCGATGGAAGCAT
The DNA here is from genome assembly GCA_031259215.1 of Treponema sp. Taxonomy (GTDB): domain Bacteria; phylum Spirochaetota; class Spirochaetia; order Treponematales; family Breznakiellaceae; genus JAIRLU01. The sequence goes on from JAIRLU010000249.1 coordinate 4,080, forward strand.
GGGCGATGGAAATAGAATGGTGGCTGCGGACGTTTTTGGAACTGCCCAAGGGGATACCGGACAAGGATACGTTCAGGCGGCTGTTTGAACGGCTGGAGCCGAGCGTGGTACTGGAGAGCCTGAACGCCTGGCTGGAGCCGGAACAGCAGAGTAGGCCCGTGGGAGCGGGTACGAACCGGAACTGTTATCAGCCATTTCCGTCCGCCGGACTGAGACAGCCTCCAGGACAGCATGATGGTGAGGTACGGGAAAATCGTATCCAAGGGGGTATTCAGGAGGGTAGGATAGGATGAAAAAGGCCACGTCATTTAAGGTGGGGATTATCACCTTGGTAGGGATATATGGCTTTACTCTTGCTCTGGCGCTTGAGGCTATCATCACCATCGGCCCTTTTGACCGTTGCCAGTTATCCGCTACCGCGGCTCCCTGAACGGAGCTAGAGAGTATCGAGCAGTACAAGGAGCAAGCAGAAACGGCGAGGTAGAGCCGGCTCTTACAGGTAAGGGCATTGAAGACGAAAGCCGAGAACTCAGAAGCGAGCTCCGGAAGCTTGAATCAGCAATTATCCACAGTCAGGGAGCAGAACAAGAGCTTGGAACAATAGAGTTGTTCAAAAACTGAAGTTTTTGAACAAATTCCGATAAAAAACGGCAAAATGTGGAGCATTTTGCAAGACTTGTTCGATAACCAACCGGGTTATCGAACAAGTCCAATCATACAAGCAGTCCGAGGCCGAAAAGTTGACTCTGATCTCATCGAAGTATGGCGAAATCATCGCCCTGAAATAGGAGACAGCGGACAGGACACGAGAAGCGGAGACCTATAAAAGGAAGGTGGTACTACGGCTGCTTAGTATTATTTCTCTGCTGGGTGTTATAGTTGGGTATATAACTTTCAAGACATTCATCATGCTACCTAAACGTTGACCTTAATGTTCCGATAAGGAAGATGGCGGAGACTATGACCATTGATAGCGAAGACCAACGGAAACAGGCCTTTGAACTGTTCATTAGGGCGCTGGCAGCCGCGCCGGATTCCTTTGTAAAGTCCCTTACCAACTTGGAGGAATTCGGGAGACTGAAGCTGGATTTCTTCAAAAGGTTTCTGGAATTGCCGCAGAGGATACCGGATGAATCGGCGTTTCGGCGGGTATTGTAATGCTTAAACCCACGGGAATTGCAGGAAGGCCTTGAGGGCCGGCTTAGGGACATAAGATACGGAAGGGTGGGGAGGGAACAGAGGCGCGGCTGGTGAACATAGACGGGAAAAGGATACGGGGGAGCGGCGTTCATGTGGTGAGCGCGTGGATAGGGGAGCATGGATTGATGCTGGGGCAGGTGGTAACGGAAGGGAAGAGCAATGAAAGCAAAGGGGTACAGAAACGGTTGGACATGGTGGATATGGAAGGGGATGTGGTAACCGCGGATGTGATGAGGTGTCAGAAGGATCTAGCGAAGAAGATACGGGAACAGGGAGCGGACTATGTGCTTGAGATGAAAGAAAATCAGAAGGGGCTGTATGAGGATCTCAAAGACTCCTTTGAGGGTATGGAAAACGAGGAGCTAGAGGAACTGCCTGAGGATATATGGCAGGGGGAAGAAGAACAGGGACACGAATGTCTTGAGCGATGGGAAATCAGAACGGTAAGGGGACGTGAATGGCTAGAGAACCGGGAAGAGTGGCAGGATGTAAAGGCTGTTGTGCCATATCGGAGGTTTCCGAGGGAAAAGGGGAACGAGAGGGTACAAACCGACCGGTATTATAGCTCCAGCGGAGAGTTTTCAGCGGAAGCATTGTTGAAATACATCCGAGGGCACTGGTCGATAGAAAACCCGTTGCATTGGATGCTGGATATAGTGTTTCGGGAAGAGGAGTGTCGGGTGAGGACGGGGAATGGAGCCCTCAATGTGAATGTGCTGCGGAAGATGGGATTACACCGGCTGAGGAACATGAAGATGGAAAAGAAACGGGGGTCAGGGCCAAACGGCGCAGGATGCACGCCGCCCTGGATTCGGGTTTCCTGTGTGAGGCCTTGTTCTCAGAGTAAACGCCGATGCTCTGCAGAACAAACCTTCCCTGCCGTACAGAGACAACGTGAACCTTGCGTTACCGGTTGATCTTTGCCCGTAAGATCCCTATTTGCCGCCGTACCTCCTCAGGAGCAGGGCCGCCTGGTCCATTTCGGGCCATTACACACGCCCCAGGTGTGAGGGCTTGGTAGATATCCCTTTCAAAAAGAGACGAACGGGTTTTAAGTTCTTCCAGAGTCCGCTCGGTAATACTCCGCTGCCCTTGGGCAATACAATCTCGAACTACCAGTGCAGCGGTCTCATGGGCTATACGGAAAGGAAGCCCTTTGCGGACTAAGTATTCCGCTACATCCGTAGCTTCCAGGAAGCCCCCTATAAGGGCGCCTTCCATACGATCCTGATTAAAGACCGCGGTACTCATCATCCCCTGGAATATACTCAAACAAGCGCGGACCGTATCGAGACTGTCAAACAGAGCTTCCTTGTCCTCTTGCAGGTCTTTATCATAGGCGTAAGGGATACCTTTCAACATGGTAAAAAGACATACCAGGTTCCCCGTGGTCCGCCCAGCCTTACCCCGGATAAGCTCCGCAAAGTCAGGGTTCTTTTTCTGAGGCATAATTGAGGAGCCTGTACTCCATGACTCGGCGAGGGTAATAAACTTGAATTCCTCGCTCGCCCAAAGTACCACATCCTCACAGAACCGGGAAAGATGGATCATCGTAATAGCTGTGGCCCCAGCAAGTTCCAAAACAAAGTCTCGGTCTGCCACAGAATCCATAGCATTAAGGGTCGGCGCGGAAAAGCCCAAGGCTCGGGCAGTGGCTTCTCGATCTAAAGGAAGTCCTGAACCTGCTAAGGCCCCGGCTCCCAGGGGACATTCATCCAACCTGGTCAGAGCATCGGTAAAACGCCCCAAATCCCGCTCTAACCCGGTACACCACGCCACTAAATGATGCCCTAGGGTCACCGGTTGAGCCCGCTGAAGATGGGTATAACCGGGCATGAGCGCCTCTGCATAGGTTTCAGCCTGATCCAGCAGGGTCTGGATGGTCTCCTTCAGTTCCCCGCATAGCTTCGGCACCACGTGTTTCAGGTAAAGTCGGAGATCCGTGGCTACCTGGTCGTTTCGGCTCCGGCCCGCATGAACCATACGGCCTGCATCCCCTAGGCGCTTGGTTAAGACTCCTTCAATAAACGAGTGGATGTCTTCAGCCCCTCGATCAACCTTCAGGATTCCTGATTCCAATTCCTCTGCGATCCGGGCGAGTTCTGTGTCTAAGGCCACAGCACTATCCTCAGAAATAATGCCCTGTTTTCCTAACATGAGTACATGGGCACGGCTGCCTTGGATATCTTCTAAAGCAAGCCGCTTATCCACCATGATAGAGGACTGGAAAGCAAAGGCCCTGGCACCAGGTTTTTCCTCAAGCCTGCCTGACCAGAGGATCGGAGCGTCTTCAGAAGGTGTATTCCCGTCCATTAGCCTGCGGTCCCCGCGGATTTGGGATCCCTTTGCACCGGCGTATTCCCTCGGGGCAGGACTTCTCCCTGGGTATGAGCCTGTTCCATGAGGGAACGGACCAGAACGGGAAGGCCGTAGAGCCTGATGAACCCCCGGGCGTCCTCATGGTTGTACAAGTCCCCGGTGGTAAAACTGGCAATACTAGGATTGTACAAGGAATAGGGGGAACTGACCCCCGCGGATGAGATGGAACCTTTGTACAGCTTGAGTCGGACCGTACCGGTAACGGTCTTCTGGGTAGAATCCACAAAGACACTTAAAGATTCCCTCAAAGGGGTAAACCAGAGGCCGCCGTAGATCAATTCACCCATCTTAATCCCGACCTGCTGTTTAAAAGCATAGGTCTGGCGATCAAGGCATATATGTTCTAGTTCTTGGTGGGCATAGTAGAGAATGCTGCCTCCAGGAGTTTCGTATACTCCCCGACTCTTCATACCTACTACCCGGTTTTCTACCAGGTCTACCAGGCCTACCCCGTGAGCACCTCCCAGTTTATTGAGGGTTTGAATCAGTTCCACCCCATTGATTTTTTTACCGTTCACCCCCACGGGAATACCTTGCTCAAAGGATATTTCCACGTAAGCAGCCTGATCTGGAGCTTTTTCCGGAGGTACCGTCAACTTGAGCATCCGCTCTAAGGACGGTTCGGTAGCAGGGTCCTCCAGTTCCAGGCCTTCATGGGAAATATGCCAGAGGTTATCATCCCGGCTATAGGAATCCTGCTTTTTCATAGGTACCGGGATATGCCGCTTTTCCAAGTATTGGATCTCCTCTTCCCTGCTCCGCAGTTCCCAGGTCCGCCAGGGGGCAATAATTTCCAAATCCGGCGCAAAAGCCATGATCCCCAGATCAAAACGGACCTGGTCGTTTCCTTTGCCCGTAGCCCCGTGGGCAATGGCCATAGCCCCCTCCTTTCGGGCATACTCTACGAGAACCTTGGCAATCAAGGGCCGGGCAGTAGAGGTTCCCAAGAGGTACTTGTTTTCATAGCAGGCATTGGCTTTAAGCGCCGGCCATACATAGTTTTCTACATATTCCTGTTTCACATCTGCCACAAAGCAGGAAAGGGCCCCAGTATCCAAGGCCCGCTGGGTAATCCGGTCCCAGTCCGCCTCCTGACCCACATCCACGCAGACCGCTACAATAGTACAATCGTAGTTTTCCTTGAGCCACGGAATGATCACCGTAGTATCTAAACCGCCTGAATAGGCGAGGACAATTTTCTTTTTCTCCATTTTTTACGATAACTCCCTATCTGAAGGTGTTTGAAACCCAAGGATTTCAAGAGATTATAGGATATCATAAAACCATCGGATATTCTATAACACCTAAAGTACAATGCCGCAGGGTATCGGCGTTTAAAAGTATATCTCTTTATATAATAAGGATTTACGCATATACCTGCATAGTATCCGCGGGAATCTATTTCATTACTATACAAGGAATTCAAAAAGTAAACGTC
>JAIRLU010000027.1 GCA_031259215.1 Treponema sp.
AGCGGCGGGCTAAAAACAGGTCATAGGTAACGGGGTTTCCCGAGGCGGGGCTTACCGTGACAAACCGGGTGGACGCCTTCCCCGTGAGATTCGTCGCCAACGCCGATAAACGCGTCAGGCCATCAACAGATATATTACCAGATCTAATAGCTTCGCCGGTAATCAAAACATTGAAATGCCCCATGTGGGTCAGGGTAAAGGAGACTCCGGACATCGGATAATTGCGCGAAACCAGATTTACCACCTCGGTCCTCAATTGGAGGTAGGTTTTACCTCGGCCATTTAAGGTTCCCATGTTTTGTACTTTTAATTGATACCCGGCATCTAGGGTGAGGGGAGTGGTAACCGCCCCTCCCAGGGCAGTAGCAAAATAGGCAAGGGTATAGACATCACCAGGGGTTGCAGGATAATCCGAGGTAGAAAGAGCCAACATTAAACGAGAAGCCAGATCTTCAGAATTCATTTGTTGAGATGAAGAACTTTCAGAGCTTTGGGGAGCTACAGGAACAATTCCTAGTAATCCAATAAAAACTGCAATACCTAAACACTTACAGATAATTTTAGTAGTCATATAACCTCACTGCATGAAATAATATAGTGCTTGTACGTTATAGCAAAAATTTTGTTCTGTCTATACGATATATAGGACTATCCTGTTAACACAGGAAGATTACGCACTATAAGCTGTTCATACGTAATGGCAGTACTAGTAGTACAGGCATATAACAATCGATTAAAGAGTTCAGGGGCCACTCGGCGACGATTGGTACGAAAACAAAATTCTGAAAGATATGCGGATAAATATTTGGTTCCTAAACCATGATAGGTACCTGCAATAAATGCTTTTGCATTAGAAATCATCGTATGGAGCCATTTCAAATGATCAGGATTCTTTCTATCGTGCAATGATAAATGACCAGCGTGATATTTCCCGTCTGCCACGGCTTTCATATAAGCACGATAAGCATCGCTATTGATAGTGGATCCGTCTGCGATGTATTTATTCACAAAATCTACCAGACCCCGATCTTGCGTGGTTTCAATAACATCCATTTTTACATATTGCGGCCTACCTTGCTTGTCTAGGGAGATACCTGCTACTACCGGTACGGTATGAGTACCACAAATCCGTTTGCCCCCTTCTATAGGAGCGCCAAAAGAGGTTTCGTCTAAGGCGACGATTCCTGCAAGCTGATATTGGGCATCACAATCCCCCATGGCTTTCCTCAGCTTATGCAACATGAGCCATGCCGATTGATATGAAAGATTCAGTTCCGCGGTAAGTCGCGTTGCAGAAACCCCCCGTTTATCGTGTGCTGCTAAGTAGATGGCCCAAAACCATTTCTGTAGGGGTACATGGCTTTTATGGATTACAGTTCCTGCGGTTACAGAAGTCTGATGTTTACAGGCTTTACATTCATAGCGTTTTCGTTTTTCTATAGGATAATAGGTCGTATTTCCACATCGGGGACATATAAAACCATGGGGCCATTTGATATGAAATAGGTGTTTTCTGCATTTTTCTTCGGTGTTGAACTTTTTTTGAAAGTCTAATAGGGTCAGCTTTTCCTGTTTTGCCATTACGGTCTCCGGTAGTTATTTTTTATTGAGCCTTTCCCAAAACCCGGTTGGTTTCGGGAAAGGCTTTGGAAAAAGCGGAAAAAAGCCCGCTTTTTCCGTCTAAACCTAAGGGTACGTTCCCCAAAATGAAGTTTTGGGAAAGCCTCTATCTTGTACCGGGTTTTAGAAAAATTTTCAATCCCTTATACTCTCAGGTAAAGTGTACCTGGTAAAAGTGCCTATAGTGGTGTACACTAAAGGCATCCTATGAATGACCGGACCATCAATCAGGAATATGGAACAACTGAGTATATTGCTACCATACTCGAAACAGGAATAGCCTACTTACGCAGATTAGACCCGGATATTGAGCGGCTTCTGAGAGATAGAACCGGAGCGCTGGTAGCCTTACTTGAGCAGTATATCCACGAAATTGAACGCTTTAACCCGGTTTACCATCTGGTGAAGGTGCAGAACCGCCAGGAACTGGTAGTCAAACACATCCTTGATTCCCTAGGCCCTTTGGGGATCATCCTTCGCTTCACCGAAAGCCTGGTGGACGGGTCTGAGCCTACTCGTATCCGGCGTTTTGCGGATGTAGGTTCCGGTGCAGGGCTGCCTGGTATCCCCTTGGCCATAGGTCTCCAGGATAGCGAAAAATATGGGTTCACCCTGATTGAGCGGATGGGAAGGCGGGCAGGTTTTCTTAGAAATACCAAGGCCCTACTCGGACTTACCCATGTAACGATTGAAGAAGGGGAGATGGAAAAGTCCCCTCAGGGACGGTTTCATCTCATCACTTTTAGGGCCTTCCGGCCTTTGGAGCCAAAGCTCCTTACATCGCTTTTCCGGCTTTTGGTTCCGGGCGGGGCCTTGTTCGCCTATAAGGGCCGCCAAGAAACCATTACCGCGGAGATGCACCGGGTGGAAGCCTCTATTGGAAGCTGGGAGCAAATACCCCTCTGGATTCCCTTCCTTGAGGAGGAGCGGCATCTGGTGGTACTCAGGCCTCCTCTATAAGAAACACGTGCGCGGTGAAGGGTGAAAGAAACTAAGCAATAGGGTTATCTTGTAAAGGCCCTTCTTGAATTGGTGTTATCTAGAGGGGTTCGTCGAATTCATTTTTGTTTTGAAATCCTGTAGAATCCCCTGGAACGTATGCCCTAAGCCTATCCGATCCAGGGGAAGCGTATCCGTATTCCGGGCCATAACCGTGTGTTCCAGCCGTGCATTGAGCAAATGAAATACCAGCCGTAGTTGTTCTTCCATCATGGCGGCTCCCCGGGAATCTGGAGAACCAAAGGTAACCAAAAAAAGGGCGTATTTTGGTTTTTCTACGGGTTTTTGAATTCCCAAAGAGAACTTGGCTTCATAGTACTGCTGAGTACGGTCAAAAATAGCCTTCAAAGGAGCGGGGAATCCAAGACAAAACACCGGAGAAGCCACCACCAAAAGGTCTGCATTTTGAAAAGCCCGGTCCAGAGGAATGAAATCATCATAGGTACAACCTTGAGTATGCTTACAATACCCGCAATGGATGCAGGGTTTAAGGGCAGCCTCATAAGCAGAGATGATCTGCACGGGGTCTTCAGGCTTCATCTGAGCGCGCCATTGAGCTACAAAACAATCCACCAGGGCTATAGTTGCCCCATTGGGACGTGGAGAACCCGTTAATACCAGAGCATTTTTTGGTTCTCGGATATTTTGGGTTTCTCCCATACCAGTCCTCTTTAGGTCTCGCTACGCACCTGCTTGGACATCTTCTGGATCCCTTCCCATAAGCCGTTGAGATAGCAAACCCCCAAAGCCCGGTCATACAGACCGTAACCTGGCATGGCCCGTTCTCCCCAGATGGTTCGACCATGATCCGGCCGGATGGGGCCGTCAAAGCCGGTATCGTAGAGGGCCTTCATGATGGCAAACATATCCATAGACCCGTCCGCCGATAGATGGGCACATTCTTCAAAATTACGGGGACCGTTGTGGCGTAGGTTCCGCACATGGGCGCAGTGGATCCGGCCTTTGAGAGCGGTGATAAGGTCTGGAATGTCATTATGCGGATTAGTACCCAGACTGCCAGTACAGAGGGTTACCCCATTGTAGGGATTATCCACTGTGGTAATGAGCCTTACGAGCTGTTCCTTGCAGGTCATGATCCGGGGAAGTCCAAATACCGACCATCCAGGATCATCCGGGTGCATAGCCATCTTGATGCCGTACTGTTCGCAAGTAGGCATGATCCCTTTAAGAAAATAGATGAGATTGGCAAAGAGCTGTTCCTCCGTAATACCCTGGTACTGCTCAAATAATCTTTTAATATGGCTTAACCGTTCCGGTTCCCAGCCTGCTAGGGTATAAGTTTTGGATTGGACCTGCATGGTTTTGAACATACTTTCAGGATCCATAGGATCAATAATCGTTTGATCGTAACTCATAACGGTACTGCCGTCTCTTCGTGGCTTGGCCAGATCCGAACGGGTCCAATCAAAGATAGCCATGAAATTATAGCAGACCATAGATATACCCGCTTCCCCTAATCGGCTCAGGGTGGTGCTATAATGGTCAATATACATATCCCGCTCTGGTTCCCCGGTCTTGATAGCATCATGAACATTGACGCTCTCAATTCCTGCCAGGGTAAGCCCGGCGGCCTCTACCTCGGCTTTCATGGCCGCGATAGCTTCTCGTTCCCATATATCCCCTGGCTGGGTTCCGTATAGAGTAGTAATAACCCCGCTTACCCCGGGGACTTGTCGAATCTGTGCTAAAGTAACCGCATCATAGCCGGTTCCAAACCAGCGCATCGTCATATACATAAGGTGATTATACTCAAACCTCATTCTTATGCAAAGGACAGGGCGATCTTCTTAATAGATGGATCTCCTGCATCGATCATGGTAAAGGCTTTGATGGCATCCGCAAAAGGAATTACATGAGAAACCGCCCCTTCGATGAGGATCTTTCCTTCTTTATAAGCAGCAATTACTTCGGTAAATTTGTTGTTCTGCAGTCGTGAACCTCGGACATCCAATTCCTTCGCGGTGATCTTGAACTGCTGTACCGGAGAAGGCTCCTCCAGAAAAGCCATGGTGATGACCCGCCCGGCATTGCAGGTAAGATCCGTGAGCAGGGGCAGGGAACCGGGGAAGCCTGCGGCGTCAATGGAAACCGTAGGCCCCCACCGGGTGTATTCCTTTATTTTGGCGGCGAGGTCCTCCTTCTTGGAATTGATCACCCGGGACACCCCCAAAGCCGCGGCTTCCTCCAGGCGCTGATCCACCACGTCGGACACGATGATCCGGGCGCCGGTCAACAGCGCCGCTTTAATGAGGCTCTTCCCCAAGGCCCCGGCCCCGAGGATGAAGACGATGTCGTCCTGGGTGATCTGGGCCCGGGAGCAGGACTGGAAAGCGATGCTCATGGGTTCGATCATCACCGCATCGGTAAAGGAAAGCCCCGAGGGGAGGAGGTGCATAGCCTCCTCCCCGGCGGTAACATACTCCCGGTAGCCCCCGTCGATGTGGACCCCCCGGACGTTCAGGTTACAGCAGATATTGGGCCGGCCTATTTTGCAGGGGTAACATTCCCCGCAGGCGACGATCTGGTCGATGATCACCGGGTCCCCGGCTTTCACCCTGGTAACCTCCCCTCCGGTTTCGGCCACCACCCCCACGATCTCGTGGCCCATCACCCGAGGATAGGTGGCCACCGGGGAGGTCCCGTGGTAGATATGCACGTCGGACCCGCAAATCCCCGCTGCCTTCATTTTGACCAGCACGTCCCGAGGCCCTTCGATCTTCGGCTCTTCCGCATCGATCATCCTCAGGACGCGGGGCTTTTCCGTCAGCAGTTGTTTCACGGGTCAGCCTCCAAGCCATTTAAGCGGGATCGTAACAAGCGGGGGTACCAGGATCAGCACATACACCAAGATGACCTGGACAACATCGTAGGGGATAACCGGCCCTACCAGTTCCTCCATTTTGACTTTTCCCGTGGCGCAGGCGACGTTAAGTACCGGTCCTACCGGCGGCGAGGTGAGGCCCAGCACGTTTGCCAGGGTAAACACCACCCCAAAGTACACCAGGTCGATGTTGGCGGCCTTGATCAGGGGCAGCATGATCGGGGTCATGATGAGGATGGTCGGCACCACGTCCACGCAGGTTCCCATGATGATAATGATCGTCTGAAGCACTAAGTTGA
>JAIRLU010000040.1 GCA_031259215.1 Treponema sp.
GATTTTGAGACGACCGCCACAACCGCAAGAGGAATATCGCTGCCGTATACAGACAATGCCCCGTAACGTATAAGCATATTGTTTAAGACAACTTGCGAAAACATGATTACAAATTGAAAAAAGAAGTAAGCGCTTCCAAGTCTGGCAATCGGTTTAATTATTTCCCAGCGAATACGAAAACATTCCCACTTCAAAGACACGGCGCGAAACTTTGGCAAATAGGAAAGCGCAATCAGCGCTGATACAATCTGGCTTATTGTTGTCGCTAAAGCCGCGCCCTCAATACCCCGTTTGAGGACAAGCATAAACAATGCGTCTAAACCAACATTCAGGATTGCTCCGGTTAAAAATATTATCATGGAAAAACGGGGTTTGCCGTCCGCGCGAATTATATAGCTCATTGCGGTGCTAAAGGTAAAGAATGGAATGCCAAGTGCGATAATGCCGGTATAATCAAGGGCAAAGGGTAAAACATTTTCTGTTGCGCAAAACAGCAATAATACCGGTTTTAGAAAGAACAAGGCAAGCCCCATAATGACCATTCCAATCAGGACAGAAAGGCTGACCGCGTTGCCGGTAAAGTGAGACGCTGCATCGGTCTTTTCCGATCCGGTTAGCAAGTTAAAATTTGACGCTGTTCCAAGCCCGATCAATACCGCGAATGCCGTAACCAGCATTACCAACGGAAAGGCTACATTTGTCGCCGCATTGCCGTATATCCCTACAATATTACCAATAAATATTTGGTCGGTAATATTATAAATGGCGGATCCCAAAAGACCGACTATTGATGGTATTGCATATTCGAGTAACAAACGCCAAATTGGTTTTGTTTCCAAAGGATTTTTTTGTTTGTCATGGGAGGTTTCCATGAGTCCTATTCCTGTATGGTTTTTCATCGTGTCTCCTTCACGTGTAACTTTTCTTCCACTTCACCGATACGGGCATCGAAATTCGCGATTTTTATATCAAGCCCGTCCAGCGTTTTTTGCAATTCCGCTATCCGCGCCGCAAGCAATTCCCGCTGTTCCTGTAAGATTGTTTTGCGGGCTTCCCGTGTTTCCGCGCCCATGAGAAAAAGCCGCACATACTCAATCAGAGATTCAACCGGAATCCCCGCCGACCTCATGCATTTGACAAATTCAACCCGATTACAATCCGTTTGGCTGTAATCCCGATTTCCTGCCTTATTCCGCTGTACCGGAGGAATCAGGCCGATACGCTCATAATAGCGGAGTGTGTCTGGTGATAAGCCGTATTTTTCGGCGACTGTGGTTATAGTCATATTGCTCTTATCGGACTTGGAGCTAACTCCAACTAAAGTGGTTTTTGTCTTTTTTCTTAAAAACTGGGAATTAGGGACGGTGGACGGCGCAGTCGCTCTCAGCATTCTTGCGAGGTAGTTTTAGGGGATTTTTTTGATTAGAATGGATACAATTCAGGCGGCATGGACGCCGCCTGCGTAGACTGATTTTGGGGCAAAAGATTTTGCTATTGCAAAACAATTTCATATAAACTTACAGGATATATTTATGGAACCAACTACATCACCATTTTTGCTCCTATTGTCAGTACCCCTTTATCATGCGTTGTAGCTCACCTTCACCGTGCCTGAGCATACGTCCAGCCAGCCCCAAACCCTTCTTATCCCCCGGATCAAAGGATACGAAAAAACCAGCTGTCTTACTTCTGCCCTTTCATTCCATAGACCTTGATCCTACACTCCGCCCGCTTAAGCATCGCTTTGGCACTATCTGCTTCAAATCTAAAGTTCGTAGATTTGATACGCTCCTCTGCCTGCTCTTTAGCAAGCAGTGCCCGTTCATAATCTATCTCCTCAGGCCATTCCGCTGCATCAGCTAACAGAATCGTCTTATGGTGGGTAACTTCCAGAATACCTTCGGCGGTAAAGGCTTCACGCCACTGGCCTTTCATGTCCTGGATCTTCAAAATACCGGTACATACCGGCGCAGTAAACGGGGCATGCCCTGCATATATTCCTATTTCACCATCAATCAACGTAAGTACCACCACTGCTACTGGATCTTTAAAAAAAAGCCGATAGGGGGTATACACCTCAAAGGTATACAAGTTCATTATATTATTCCCGCTGCTCAGGTCTTAGAGAGCACATCGTTGATATCCCCAGCCATAAAGAAGGCCTGCTCAGGAATAGCATCGGTTTCGCCGTCCAAGATCATCTTGAATCCCCGAACTGTTTCCTGAACCGGCACATACCGTCCCGGAATACTCGTATACCGTTCTGCTACAAAGAAGGGTTGACTGAAGAAGCGCTGCACCTTTCTCGCTCGAGATACCACGAGTTTATCCTCCGCAGATAATTCATCCATCCCAAGGATAGCGATGATATCCTGCAATTCTTTATACCGTTGAAGGGTTTGCTGGGTTCGGAGGGCGGTTTGATAATGGTCCTCTCCCACCAGTGCGGGGTCCAAAATACGGGAATTGGATGCGAGGGGATCCACCGAAGGATAGATCCCCAGTTCTACGATTTTCCGGGAAAGCACCGTGGTAGCATCAAGATGGGCAAAGGTGGTTGCCGGTGCAGGGTCCGTGAGGTCGTCTGCAGGTACATAAACCGCCTGGACACTGGTGATGGAACCCTTGGAGGTACTGGCAATCCGCTCCTGAAGGGCACCCATCTCATTGGCCAAAGTAGGCTGATACCCCACAGCACTGGGAATACGGCCTAAAAGGGCAGACACTTCAGCCCCGGCTTGGATAAACCGGAAAATATTGTCCACAAATAACAACACATCCTGGCCGCCTTGATCCCGAAAATGCTCCGCCATAGTAAGCCCTGCCAGAGCAACCCGCATACGGGCCCCGGGGGGTTCATTCATTTGCCCAAAGACCAAGGCGGTCTTGTCAATGACTCCTGATTCGTTCATCTCTTTCCACAAATCAGCCCCTTCCCGGGAACGTTCCCCCACTCCGGAGAAAACCGAATACCCCGCATGTTCAGTGGCAATGTTCCGGATAAGTTCCATGATCACCACGGTTTTTCCCACTCCGGCACCACCGAAAAGGCCGATTTTACCGCCTTTAGCATAAGGAGCGATGAGATCGATTACCTTGATGCCCGTTTCAAATACTTCGGTAGCAGGCCGCTGTTCTGCAAAACTGGGGGCGTCCCGATGTATGGAGGCGTACTGTTCTGCAGTAAAGGGTCCCCGATCATCAATCACCTCACCGGTAACCCCAAACATCCTGCCCAGGACCACTTCACCCACCGGTACTTGAATGGGATGGCCTGTATCAACCACTTCCATGCCCCGAGCAAGCCCTTCGGTGGCTTCCATGGCAACGCAGCGAACCCGGTTATCTCCGATATGCTGTAATACCTCGATAACCATCCGATGGGTTCCTTGGGTAATCTCCAAGGCATGTAAAATCTCGGGGATCACCGCTTCATCAAAGCGTACATCTACTACTGGCCCTACTATCTGGGTGATATATCCTTTATTCGCCATACCTTATACCTCTTGAAACCGCCCTACTCCGACAGTACTGCAGATCCTGAAATTATTTCCGTTACTTCCTGAGTAATACTTGCCTGACGAACCCGGTTATAGTAGATCTGGAGGCTCTCCAACATCTCTTGGGCATTTTTTGATGCCTCTTCCATGGCAGCCATCCGGGCGTTTTGCTCACTGACATAGGCTTCTACCAGGGAACCATAGATAATACCTTTGATGTAAAAGGGTACCAAGGCATCAACCACCGCGGTCTCAGAAGGAATGTATTCAAAGGGAATGCGCACCCGCTTCTGGCCGCCGCTTTGGGCGATGTCTTCTTGGATCTTTTCTCCCTGCAAAGGCAAAATCTGCCGGGTCCGGGGAAGCAGTTTAACCGCGCTATACATGTGGGTATAGACGATATGAACTTCCTTAAAAATGCCCCATACATACTGGGAGATAATATAATCGGTAATTTCCTGAGCATCTTCCATCGTAGGCAATTGGGACTTAAAAGAAAAATTTTCTAGAATTGCATAAGATGTATGAGCAAAGTACCGATACCCAATGGAACCGATAAGGATCAATACGGGCTTACTCAGGTTCTCGCAGATCCTCATGGCCTGCCGGAATATGTTGGCATTATACCCTCCGGCCAAACCCTTATCACTGGTAACCACTACTACGGCGCTCTGGGAACCGGTCACCTCCTCGGTGTTTTTAAAGAACTCACTCTCCAGAACGCCGGTACCAGATACGATATCATACATGGATTTTTGAATACGGGTAAAAAAAGGCTCCGTATCCTCCAGAATCCGCCGACCTTTACGTAACTTAGCCGTAGAAATAAGGTTCATAGCCTTGGTAACCTGCAAGGTCTGTTTAATGGCCCGCATTCGGAGCCGTACATCTCGTAAATTTGCCATGATATCCCTAGGTATGGGTCTTTTTATAGGTTTCTACGGCGGCGCGCAATTCCTGCTCGCCCTCAACAGAAAGGGTTTCAGTCCTAGCAATGCCTTCCAGAATTCCCAGATGGTCCTGCTTAAGGGACTCCATAAAACCCTTGATAAAAGCAGGGATCGTATCCTGTTTAATATCCATAAGATAGCCGTTTACGGAAATAAACAGGATAGCTGCCTGTTCTGCCATTGCCCAAGGGGCGCCTTGAGGCTGCTTGAGCACCTCCATGAGCCGCGCTCCTTGAGCGAGTTTATCCTGGGTTGCTTTATCTAGGTCGCTCCCGAATTGGGCAAAGGCTGCCATTTCCCGGTACTGAGCCAAATCCAAGCGCAAACGCCCGGAGATCTTCCGAATAGCCTTGGTCTGGGCTGCACCCCCCACCCGGCTTACCGAGAGCCCTACGTCAATGGCCGGTCTAAAACCGGCATTAAACAGCTCCGCATCCAGGAAGATCTGGCCGTCGGTAATGGAAATCACATTGGTGGGAATATACGAAGAAATATCCCCCGCTTGGGTCTCCACAATAGGCAGCGCCGTAATGGAACCGCCTCCCTTGGGCTCGGATAACTTGGCGGCCCGTTCCAAAAGCCGTGAATGGAGGTAAAACACATCTCCTGGAAAGGCTTCCCGTCCCGGAGGCCGGCGTAAGAGGAGGCTAATAGTCCGGTAGGCCACGGCATGTTTGGACAGATCGTCGTACACCGCCAACACATCCTTCCCTTGATGCATGAAATGTTCCGCCATAGCTACTGCCGAATAGGGGGCCAGGTACTGCAATGCCGCAGAATCTGAGGCAGAAGCTAAAACCACCCAGGTATAGTCCATGGCGCCAAATCGTTCCAGAGTCTGTACTATCGCCGCCACAGCGGAAGCTTTCTGCCCAATGGCGCAATACACACAATACACCCCCTGGCCTTTCTGGTTAATGATGGCATCCAGGGCCAGCGCGGTTTTTCCAGTCTGTCTATCCCCAATGATGAGTTCCCGCTGCCCCCGACCTATGGGAACCATGGTGTCCACCGAAAGCAACCCGGTTTGTAAGGGCTTGTCCACCGAACCCCGGGCTATAACCGGAGCCGCCGGGGATTCAATGGGCAAGTGTTCCTCTGCTTCCACAGGGCCTTTGCCATCCAAACCTATCCCTAAGGGATTCAAGACCCGTCCCAATAAGGCCGAGCCCCCTGGAACGGTTACCACCTTGCCGGTTCCCCGGACCTCTTCCCCGTCCCGCACCAAGGATTCACCGGAGAAGAGCACACAGCCCACCCCGTCTTCCAGGAGGTTAAGGACAATACCCGTAGCCCCGGAAGTAAACTCCACCAGTTCTCCGTATACCGCCTTATCCAAGCCATACACCGTGGCTACTCCATCACCCACCTGTACCACGAACCCCACCGAATCTGACGTCGCCTTACCTTCCCAATGGGTGAGCTGTTCTTGTAAAACCTTGGTGAGGTCGCTGAAATTTACCATGAAAAACCTCCGTCCCCTCTGGTTCTCCGAGAAGCAATCCCCCCAAGGGGAGCGCCCTGTAAATCCCGGGCGAGCCGTTGCAATTGGGTACGCACACTGACATCTACTAATTCACTGCCTATCCGCAAACGATACCCTCCTAAAAGTTCCGGGACGAGCCGTACCATTATGGCGATTTCCTTCACCGCGGTTTTGTACCCGCTGGTTTGCAGTCTTCCGGCTAAGGCACTCTTCAAATCATTCTGGAAGGAAGCTTCCACGGGAAAGGCCGATTCTACCGTAACCCGGAGGATGCCCTGCTGTCGATCTAACAGAAGTTCAATGGCGCTTATGAGCGCCGGAGCGTGGGTAAAGTACCCCTTCTTTACCAAAAGGAGCATGATCCGCACCGCATATTCCACCCCTGGATCTGAGAGGCCCGATGATTCCGGCGCTTCTTTGACGCTTTTCCGGATCATCCCTTCCAATTCCCGGGCCGCACTCGTCCCGCTAAAGGTTCCCGGGATCTCCGCTATGACCGGAACAAGGGCTTTCAGGGCCTCTAAGCCTGCTTCGGCATGAACCCCGCATGAACCCATGAACCCCGCGGCCCAGCGTTCCCCGTTAAACATTCGAATCCTTTCCTAATTCCTGCAAGAGGAGACCCAGAAAATGGCGGCTGTCTTCCCCCTTGAGTTCCCGCTGAAGGAGCACGCGAGTAGCGCTTACCACCAAGGCGACCGCCTCAGCCCTGAAACAGACCAGGGCAGCCTGCCGTTCCGCTTCAAGCTGTTTTCGGCCATGCTCCAGCGCTTGAGCGGCAGCAGTTTTTCCTGCCTCTACAATCTGGTCGGCCTGCTTTTGGGCCTGTTCCTCTGCGGCTTTGATGATGGCGGCCCCTGCTTCCTTGGCATGCTGAAGGCGTTCTTCGTAGTCCCGAAGGAGCGCCTTAGCCTCAACAGTGGTTTTTTCCGCTGCCGCGATAGTATCCTGTACTTTTTTTGTCCGGTCCTCCATAAAGCGGGTAACCGGCTTAAACAAAACCGCCCGTAACACCACAAACAGGATCCCGATATTGAGCAAGGTAATCAGGAAGGTACTGATTGAAGGATCGATCATACCGTATCAGGCCTTGGTGAAGATGAGGATGGCGATAACAAAACCGTATATGGCCGTCGCTTCTGCCAGGGCTATCCCTAAGAAAAACACGGTCTGAATCTTTCCCGCGGCCTCAGGCTGTCGAGAAATCGCGTCCGCTGCTTTACCGGTGGCAAGACCAATGCCGATACCAGCACCGATACCGGTAAATACCGCAATACCTGCGCCGATGAGAAATAGAAGACTGGTTCCCATAATCAATACACTCCTTACTGAGGGTTTACCGTCGATTTTAAAGTTGTATCTTCTGCCTCTACCACCGCTTCAGCGATAAAGAGGCTGCTTAAGAACGTAAAAACCACCGCCTGAATGAGGCCGTCAAAGAGGTCAAAATACAAGGACAAGCAGGCGGGGACCAAAAACGGAATCGGCAGAGCCCCTTCTACCAAAAGCATGATAATAAAACCTCCCAGCATATTCCCGAATAACCTGAGCGCCAGGGATAAGGGGCGAATCACGTACTCAAGCAGGTTAAAGGGTAACATCATCGGCGTCGGGGAAAGGAGCTGTTTGCCCCAGCCCCGGAACCCTCGAGCCCGCAGGCCCCCTATAAGCACGATGAGAATCGTCAGAAGGGCAAAGGCCGCGGTTACATTGATGTCTCGGGTAGGCGGCTTTATGGTAAAGGGGGGCTCTATATGCAAGGCTCCTATGGCCAGAGGAGAAAGAGCAGGGATACAATTGGCCAAGAGCAGAAACAGGAAGATAGTCCCGATATAGGGGCCGTATACTGCGGCTCTTTTTCCAAACTGTTCCCGGGCAAAGGTATTGAGAAAGTCCACCAGCGCTTCCAGGAACACCTGGGCTCCCCGGGGGATCTGCTGGAGCTTACGGGTACAGAGCAGGGAAGCGATGATGAGGATTGCCATCACCACCCAGGAAACCAGAATACTTTCATTGATAACCAGGGCATGTACGTTCACACCAAACAAAGAAATTGAAAAACCCTCTGGAAAGGGGATGGAAACAATAGGTGTAAAAGATCCCAAGGCTTCTTTAATATCCATTTTGTATTAACCTGCTCCTCTTTTAAAGTAACTACTGTAAGGGTAAGGGTACTCCCTTATCATAGTCGTTTCTCAAAAAAAAACTAGCCCTTTGGAGAATAGAAATGACAAAAATCAGTCTTTTTTAAAGAAAAAATCATCTTTAAAATATTTTTTAAGTAATACCTCTGAGACGGCATCCTGTGTACTCATGTGGGTATACGTGGCTTCTAGAAAACCTTTGGTTGTATAGAAGCACCCCAAGATGAAGAATTCCGCCACCCTGGTAATGGCCCCCATAGCCTGATACATCCGCACCGGATTATCCAGCACAAAATCGGTCATGATGTATTCAATCACCGTCTGTTGGGTCAGGTTAAGGGCATAGATAACCTCTGAAATCGGAAATTTCTCCTGCATCCGGGCCTTTCCCTGGGAAACAAAGAAGTTACCCACAAGGGATCGATCAATGCCCCGATCCAAGGTCCGAGAGAGGGTCGAATACAGGGCGACATCCAACTCCAGTAAGAGACCGTCTTCCAAGGCATTGTAGTGTTTAAGGTGGGAAGCTTTGCGAATTTTATCCTTCCATCGAAGGGCAAAATCCCGAGATTTTAGATGCAAGGTATCTATTAAAATTCTATCAACCATAGATAGTAGTATACAACGACCGCAGAAATTAGCAAGAGCAAGAAGTCTAAAAGACAGAGAAAATTTTCCAAACCCTGGACGCTCCTATTGTGCTCTACCTTGACCGCGAGCCACCCGGGTAGGAACCGGGGACCCTTGCTCCTTCATCTTTAAGGAAGAACATTGGGGGCACTCCTTAGATCATGCTATGCGCATCCCTCCCCCATATATCCTTGATCGGTACCGAGGGGCCTTAGATCTTCTCGTATAAAAAATCTCCTGGTACTAGTATTCCAGGATTTTGAATCCCGCACATAACACCTCAAGCCCACGCATAAATTGGTGATCCCTACTCAATGGCCTATAGGCGGTTCCTAAAATACCGGTAAAGGGATTAGGAACAGCCCTATGTTCGGTCTGCATAATAAGCTCATCGGCCACAAAGGACAAAATATAGTTATTGGACTTGTTCAATAACCCGGTTGGTTATCGAACAAGTCTTGCAAAATGCTCCGCATTTTGCTGTTTTTTAATTAGAGTTGTTCAGAAACCTCAGTTTCTGAACAACTCTAATTAAGACTAACATAATAGGATTAAAAAAACAAGAACCTTGTGGAGGATTGGATGAAATCTGGTCCTGTAGGATTTTTGAACTACCCTGGGGGAAACCGGTTATTTGGAGGAATATGCTCCTCCCTATCGGTACGGAGAACCATAGCGATGGAAAGCCTCGGAAGAGGGAGCAGAAATACGAGGGGGGTCTTGAAAAGGGCCTGATTGCTGCTCTTCTGGGATCGAACAAGCCCAGAGAAGGCCGGTTATGATCAGGCCCCGGGGCGTTGAACGTATACACCAGTTCAAGTAAGGGCGGGTAGTATCATTTTTACGATAAGGAGTACGCATCATGCTAAAGTACCTGCGAAAGATCAACGATGTGAGTATCACCGGCAACATGGCCAAGTGGTATGACAAAAATTCCCGGGAAAACCGGCGGGCAGAATTTGCGGGATACGCCAAGGAGATTGCCTGTTTGGTAAAACCTGGGGAGGGGAGCGGCGGCGGTAAACCCCACATCCTAGAAGTTGCTCCTGGTCCTGGCTATGTCTCGATAGAGCTTGCCAAACTCGGCAATTATCACATAACCGGTATGGATATCAGCGCGGATTTTGTGGAGATCTGCAAGGCCAACGCTAACCGGGAGAAGGTGGCGGTTGATTTTGTACAGGGCAATGTTTCGGCCATGCCCTTTAACGGAGAAAGCTTTGATGCGCTGTTTTGCAGCGCCGCGTTTAAGAATTTCCACAATCCCTCAGGGGCATTAGAAGAAATGTACCGGGTTCTAAAACCGGGCGGCCAAGGACTGATTATCGATATGAACAAAAACACCACCACCGCCGTACGGAAAGGGGAGGTACACAAGATGCAGGTCCACGGGTTTGAACGGTGGTTTATGCTATTCGCCTTTGGGACTTTTCTACGGAATGGGGCATATACGAAAGAGGGTTTTGAAGCATTGCTTGCCTCCTCTCGGTTTTCAAACTGGAATGTCGAAGAACAGGGTATCAGCTTATATGTGCATCTGTACAAGTAATCGGTTTATCCCAGGTTGCCATAAAAAGCGTACCGTTTTTATGTATAAGAGTTGTTCGGAAACCTCAGTTTCCGAACAAGTTCCGCTTAAAAAACGATAAAAAATGTGGATTTTATGTTGAATAGCACGTATTAGCTATACCTCTATTTTGGGATGCCTGCATTGCTAGGGGGAAATTCGCGGATCTTCCTCTGCTTTAGTGCGGTGTCCCTGCTCATCATTCCGGTGCTGGTTCCGATGCTGATCCCGAAGAGAGATATACACCGTCAAGGCGATGAACAATAGAAACAGTATCACTACTATTACTATGGGGGTAGACTTAACTACCTTAACCGGTACCGGCTGTTCCGGCGGAATTTCGGTGGGAAGCTGAGGCGTCAGCGTAACCGCGGGTTCGCTGAATATGAGATACAAACACACCCCCACCGCAATCCCAATAAGGATAAGGGCGATGACCGCGGTTCGCTTGATAAGGAGGCTTGAGTGCTTGGAAAGGGCAAAATAGACAATCAGTATAAACAAGCATAAGGATACAAGGATAATGGGAGTTATCATACTAATCATCTTATCCTCCATGCGGCCATGAGTTTAGCCTCTACCCATTAAACCGAAAGAACATCACATCCCCGTCACGGACGATATAGTCCTTCCCTTCGATACGGTACTTACCGGCTTCCTTAATTTTTGCCTCGCTTCCGTAACGGAGCATATCTTCATACCCATAGACCTCAGCCTTGATGAAACCCTTCTCAAAATCCGTATGGATAGTCCCGGCTGCTTTGGGGGCCTTATCCCCTGTGTGGATGGTCCAGGCTCGACATTCGTCTGCTCCGGCAGTGAAAAAAGTCGAGAGTCCGAGGAGCCGGTAGGCCGCCCGTATCAAAGCGCTCAACCCGGATTCACCTAAGCCTAAATCCCGTAAAAAAGCCTGTTTTTCTTCCTTGTTTTCAATACCTGCCAGCTCTGCTTCAAACTTACCACAGATGATCACCCCTTCGGATCCCTCCGCACGAGCTCGCTGCTGTACCGCCGCAACCAAGGGGCTGCCCTGCCGTATCCCTGCTTCATCTACATTGCATAGGTAGAGCTGGGGTTTCATGGTAATAAAATGACAATCATAAATTGCGGCTTTTTCATCCTCCCTTAAAGGAACCTGTCGGGCCGGGCTGCCTACTTCCAAGGCCGCACTGATTTTGTCCAGTGCCGAGAGGACCGTTTCCGCTGCCTTTTGTTCCGCTTTAGCTTGCACCTTGATGCTGCGTTCTGCCCGCTCCCGGCGCTTTGCCAAGGTATCCAGGTCCGCCAGGGCCAATTCAACGGCAATGGTTTCCATGTCTGACTGAGGATCGATCCGGTTATCCACATGGATGATATCAGGATCTTCAAAACAGCGTACCACCTGAGCAATAACCCCTACCTCCCGAATATGGGCAAGAAACTGATTACCCAGACCTTCTCCTTTTGAAGCGCCCCTAACGAGGCCTGCGATATCCACAAATTCCACGGTTGCCGGAATGGTCCGCTCTGGCTTAAAGATTTCCGCTAACTTGGTAAGCCGTTCATCCTCCAGGTTCACGATACCCACATTGGGTTGGATCGTACAGAAGGGATAATTTGCCGCCTCTGCTGGAGCGGAACTGAGGGCTGAAAAAATCGTGGACTTTCCCACATTGGGAAGCCCTACTATACCGCAGTTAAGTGCCATACTTCTATTGTACGGAGCTGATTCTCTAGGGTCAATATAAGATCAAGGGCCTTACAGGGAACGCACCAAATGACGTAACGGGATGGCAGGATAACCCTATAAAAACCTTCCTGGGGGTATGGCAGGCCCCTCGTCCATCAAAGGTTTAAAATTGGCCGCCTCCTGCAAAGGTTTGGCTCGTGCCGGAGGAACGCTCGTTCTGAAAGAACACGATCAGGGCGGGTAAACCGTGCCGGAGCAATGGCGTGGGAATGTTCCCCAGCGAAGCTGGGGCGTGTAGCGGAATGACCCAGCCGTCGCGGAGGTCGAGGGGCTTTAGCCCCGAAGCGTAAACAGACCTGTTGAGACTGTCGGAAAAGCAGTCAAACAACAAAAGATGAGCTCCATCTTGCGGGGCGGCCTGAGCATGGGGGGAAGCAGCAGTTTACGGTGGAAGATGTTGTTTATGAGGAGCAAGGAAACCGCTATCGGTGTCCGACCTGGAAGGGAAGATCCCCAAACTAACGGTATATAGAGTGGGCCGGAACAGGGGAGAAAACCGGTGCGAAAAAATGAGAAAAGAGATAGATGAAGTAAAGTACCGAACAGTATACGGAAGGCGGATGCAGATAATAGAGCCGTGTTTTTCTGACATACCGTACTGCACGGGGATGGACCGGTTTTCGCTGAGAACGAAGATACCCGTAACCATCCAATGGTTACGGTATTGTATGGTACAACACATAGGGAAATGTATACCTAGGATAATGGCAGAGAGCATGGGATGAGGGAGCGTATCTGCAGAGGCATACCCGCAAAGGAGCTTACCGGGGGTTAAAATTGAAAAGGCCGGCCCCAATCATTTAGAGGGAAGCTGTTCCTGTCCCAAAACCAATTAATTCGACAGCCTCGTTATATGCAGTGTCCCCGTTTTTAATATTCTTGTACATTATTATTTCCATTAATTATTTCTTTAATAGTTATATCTGGATTAATATATCGTTTTTTATTTTGCGTTTTATTTCCATAATTTATTGCTTTAGATGGACAAAGATGTATACAAGCCATACATTGCTCACAGGTATGTTTAAATACAGGTTTATTATGTATGATTTCTATATTTTTAACAGGACATACTTGGCTACAAATTTTACAACCCATACAATTTTCTGATACATTGTAATTAGTATCCATTGTCGGAAGTGATTTTGCAAATTTATCATGCAAAGCTATTAATGGGTCGAAATCAAAAATCATATTATTTTTTTTAGATTTTATTTTCTCGGAAACAAAATTAATTTTTACTTGTGCTTTTTTTAAAATTTTTTCTACATTATCTGCAATATTATAAAGGCCTATAGCATTTGCAATCATTTTTATAGAAAAACCCGCATTTAAGTTTATTCCTTTTTCTATTAATGTATCCTTTATTATTGAAATACTCTTCCATTTGAAAATACCACAAGTAACTACAACAAAATAATAAATATTTTTGCCTTTTGGTAATGTCAATTCTGAAACAAATTTTTTTACAAAATTGGGCGGTCCTCCATAAACCGGATAGATAAATCCAATCCGTTCAACATCAGCAAATAAATTATATTCATCATGGGTTGTATACACAAGTGGCATTGAAACAACGTTACAATCTCCTAGAACATGTGCTACATCTTTGGCAACTTTTAAGGAATTCCCGGTTCCAGTAAAATAAAAAATGACATTCTTTGACATACGATCCTCCAAAAATTGATCTTTAAGGATTCTTACCCATTTATTTATTCTTGTCAATATTTTAACCAAATTGCAGGACCCATTGCACATAACTGAAGCCATTGCAAATGAAATGGAAGCGCTCTGGGGGATCTCCGTTCCGATATTCAGGGACATGAAGCGACTTTGGAAGGGACCATGACCACCCACCCGGAAAAAAGCCGGGGACGGGGAAATTGAAATCGCCGGTTTCCCGGTACGGCCGAGAGGTATGGTCAAAGCTTCGGGTATGATCCATTTCAATAGGGGAACCAAGCCCTGCAACAGTACAAGGATCCTTATAACCGAGTTACCCTGCATGGGGAAGACGCCGCCAAACTGCTTACCCTTACCCCGGGAGCTGCCGATGGAGGGAGCGCGGTGGTTTTGGCCAAATCTGTGGCATCCTTAACCCTGGTAAAAGCTGTATGGTTTGGTGCAGATGTGAATTGGGGCAGGGCACTCTGTGCCCGGGGTTACCCGGAAATTGACTTTGATCCCCATAGGGTGGAAGTAACCACCCTTGGGCAAGGCCCAGGAAGCAGTGGTGTGGGGCGGTGATTTGACCTATAATTATATTAAAATCAATGGAGATTATCGGTCATAGCCATGAAGGTCCTGCAGGATCGGTCATGATTTTTGAGCCCCTTTCCCCAGAGGTTTATATTAGGTTCGTACTAAGAAGGTTTTGTTTTTGAACAGCACACTCATGGCCGAAAGGTGGAATAATCAAGCCCTGTTTCGGCTCGTATGGCCTCTGGTGATAGAGCAGATCCTGGGGGTTACCATTGGTATAGCCGATACGGTGATGGTAGCCACCATTGGGGAATATGCGGTTTCAGGGGTGTCCCTGGTGGATGCCATTAATACGCTGCTCATCATCGCTTTTGGCGCCTTGGCTACCGGGGGTGCGGTGGTGGTCAGTCACTATATTGGACGTCAGGACATGAAAACCGCAGGCCGTGCATCCAAGCAGCTTATGTATGTCAATACTTCAATGGCCTTGATCATCATGGGCTTTGCCCTGGTATGGCGCGGTCCTCTTTTACAAAGCATATACGGACACATTACCCCAGAGGTGATGCAGGCCGCGGAAACCTACTTTTTGCTCAGTGCGCTGAGCTATCCCTTTCTTGCGATCTATAATGCTGCAGCTTCCATCTTTAGGAGTATCGGGAATAGCCGGGTTACGATGCTGGTAGCGTTGCTGGTAAACCTGTTGAATGTGGCCGGTAATGGGATCTTCATCTACGGTTTCCATTTAGGGGTAGCTGGGGCGGCTATCGCTACCCTGATAAGCCGTATGGTGGCGGCCACGGTCTTGACCCTTATGCTCATAGTTGACCGCCGGATCCCCCTTTCCCTTGCGGGGATAGAAAAGATTACCCTTGAACCGGTGCTGATCCGAAGCATATTACAGGTGGGTATACCCAGCGGATTGGAAAGTTCCCTGTTTCAAATCGGTAAGATCCTGGTTTCCCGGATTTTTACCTCCTTTGGCACCGCGGCCATTGCTGCCAATGCCATCGCGGGGGTGGTTAATTCCGTCTCTTTTATGCCCGCCAATGCTTTTGCCATGGCGATACTCACCATCGTAGGGCAATGTGTGGGGGCTGCTGATTATGGGAGCGCCCGGAGTAACACTGCAAAGCTGCTGAAACTGACCTATGCTTCGGTTTTTTGCTTTAGTGTGCTGACCTTTATGTTCATGGATCCTATACTCGGTATTTTTCAGCTCAGCCCTGAAGCCCATGCACTGGCAAAGGGATTTCTCTATATCCACTGTATCGTAGCCCCGGTTTCTTGGCCTGCGAGTTTTACCCTGCCCAATGCGTTGCGGGCTGCTGGGGATGCCCGGTATTGTATGGTAGTGGCGAGTCTATCCATGTGGCTTATCCGGGTAAGCGCCGCTTATATCTTAGCCTACCCGCTGGGGCTGGGTGCGCTGGGGGTCTGGTATGCTATGGTGTTGGATTGGTGTGTACGGGGTATCTGCTATGCCTGGCGCTGGAAGCACGGCCGCTGGCAGGGTAAACGAGTACTGGCAAGCTAAGGGTATTACCAGGGGCGG
>JAIRLU010000077.1 GCA_031259215.1 Treponema sp.
TGAGGTTTCTGAACAACTCTATTAAGGAGAAAAGGGTCCTTAGACCGCTTTCTCTAAGCGTCGTTGGTATCGGACCGTAGATCCCCCGGTATCACAGGATGCAAATGATCCGGTCCTACAAAAAACGAACCCTATATAATACAATGAAGTCCGACAGGTCCCCAGGTGATTGCGTGAAGGGCCTGAGATGTATACACTTGAGTTATGACCAGGGGTATCTTACTAGCAGGAAATGAATCATCTTTATCCGCTGCAGTGGCGGTGGAAGCGTCTAAACGGGTTGAATATTTCGCTGCAGCGTTTATTCCTAATCGTCTTGCGGATCCCATAGAGGCTAAGACCCTTCCTGCAGCAGAATCCCTGATTCCACTCCATTGGAACCCTGGAAGCCCGGTTTCAGCCCGTACCCTGATCTTGGCTACTGAAAATCGGCTGGAACATATCAATGAGGCGATCCTGATATGTGTACCCCCATCGGTACGGAAACACCCGGGAGAGTTGGCGGCCCCCGAAATTGAAATAATGGTAAACGATCATATCAAGGGGTGGTTTTTTTTGGTAAAAGAATTAACCGCGCTCTTTCGGGTAAAGAAAACAGGAACCTTGGCCCTGGTATTGTCTGAGCTTGATCCAGGAGGAGGAAAAGACGAAGTCCCGGATCTTATGGGGATTTCTGCGGTGGAGTCCTTCCGGGCTTTTACTCAGGGCTTACTGAATTCTTCTCTGGAGGAACCCTTTCGAATCCTGGGTTTTTGTGCCTCTGAATCCAGTAATACGACGGAATTTGCCGCCTTTATCTTTAAATTCTTGGAAGAAGGGGGGAAACGGAATAACGGCAAATGGCTCAGATTTGGTAAAGGCCGGGGTCTCTTCGGTAGATACTAGGACGGAAGCCGCTTCAGGTAAAATACCCCACCCCTGCCTCAAAAATACGTTGATATTTGTTTCCAGGAATGTTGCGGTGAATGTATGTTCCAGAACGTTCGGAATGACCCATTTTTCCCAGGATCCGGCCGTCAGGGCTGGTGATCCCTTCGATGCCAAAATCAGAGCCGTTGGGATTATCCGGTTCCGCACTGGTGGGCATCCCTGCAGCATTCACATAACAGAATGGAACCTGTCCTGCCTTGAAAAGGGCCTCTCCCTGGTCTTTGCGGATGACCAGGCGTCCTTCTCCATGACTCACCGGGATCACATGGATGCTCCCTGCCGCTTCTTGAGAAAGCCAAGGAGAACGGTTAGACATCACCCTCGTACGGACCATCCGGGAAACATGGCGGCCAATCCGGTTGAAGGTCAATGTCGGCATGCTTGCATCCGCCTCACGGTACGTACCGTAGGGTACGAGTCCTAGTTTGATAAGGGCCTGGAAGCCGTTACATATCCCCAGGATGAGGCCGTCCCGTACTTCCAGGAGCCGGGTTACCGCTTCCATGATGGGAGGCGACCGGAACACATTGGCGATAAATTTCCCGGATCCCTCCGGTTCATCTCCGGCGCTGAATCCTCCTGAAAGCGCGAGGATCCGGGCGTTTCCAATGGCTGCTGCCAATGCCTTGATGGATTCTTGAATACCAGCGTGATTTTGGTTTCTGAATATGACTAATTGGGTATCCCCGCCGACCCTCCGAAAGGCCCTGTCCATATCCCATTCACAGTTGGTCCCGGGAAACACCGGCAGTACCACCAGCGGACCCCTGCGGTTTGGTATAGAACACCTCTTAATCCCTGTCTGTCTAGTGGGGTTTCTCCCTTCCATAGGTTCAAAGGCAAAGGTTTCCTCCGGGGTATGCGCCTTATCAGCTACGGTCCTTCCCTGAGAAGTCTGGGGATACACCGCGTTAAGCGGGTATTCATAGGCCTGACGTAGAACTTGGAGAGGAAGTCCGTCGGATCCGTGGTTTAAGCGGATCCGAAAAACTGGTTCCGGGATTATCTTCGCCCCAATCACCCCGGCACCGGCTCCTGCAAGCACCTTGGCCAGCTCATCCTGGGAACAGGCGGTTCGGTCTAGTTCTACCAACACCGAACCCTGGTAGTTTGGATGGTCCACCAAGGAGAAGGTTTCCCCTTCCGCTTCCAAACCCAGGGTATTGCCAAAAGCCATTACCGCCAAGGTTGAGGCCATCCCCCCAGGGCCGATCGGGTATGCAGCCCGGACAAGCCCTGTACGGTGCAGCTTCATGAGGGTCTCCATATTTGCCTTAAAGGTGTCCCAGGCATCCTTCTCTGAATCCTGATAAAGCAAGAGGATAGGGTTCCCCGGTTCTCCCTGTAAAGCGCCGGAACAGACCGAAGCTGCCGGGGCCGTACCCACGGCAAAGGCCACGAGGGTTGGGGGAACGGTAATATGCATCCCCCGGGCTTTATCCTGATAGGTGCCAGACATGGAATCCTTGCCTCCAATGGCGGGAACCTTCAAGACAAGCTGGGCTTCCAAAGCACCTAAGAGCGCAGCAGTAGGTTTCCCCCAGGATGCCGCGGTTTCAGGGCGTTCAAAGTATTCCTGTAAGGAAAGCCTGCTCTTCCAAGGATTACCCCCAAGGCAGGCGATTTTGGCTAGGGCTTCCCGGATGGCCCCCTTTGCTCCGGCATAGGGATTTTGACTGCTCAGATCCGGATTGTACCCGAAGCTCATGAGGCTTGCGGTACAGCTCTGCTTGTCTAAAGCAGGAAGGAGGCTTGCCATCCCACATTCAGGGGTCCCCTGTTCTTTACCGCCCCAAGGGAAGAGTACCGAGGCTGCACCAATGGAACCGTCGAACCGTTCTTGCAGTCCCCGCCTGCTGCCTGAGCGGAGGGAACCCAGTTCTTGTTTCAGCCGCTCCAATACACGCTCTGCCGAAGGGGGAAGCTCCTTCTCCGCTTTGTCTTGAGGGGCGGGATCCTTTAGGGATAGACCAGGAAGGAGCACATGGGCAGATCGGGCCGCACCGCCTGAGTTGAGGAACGTCCGTGACAGGTCTACGATGGTTTTACCCTGCCAGCGTATACAAAGCCGCGGACCCGCCTCTCCATCGGGCAAAGAGGCGGCATCCTGGTCGCCTGCAAGCACTTCAGCGATGACACAGGCATCGAGGTTTTCATCGTGCGCGTACTGGATAAAGGTGTCCACTGCATCGGGAGCAAGCACGAGGGCCATCCGTTCCTGAGATTCGGAAATGGCTAGTGCTATCCCATCAAGACCGGTATATTTCTTGGGAATCTGATCCAAATCTATCGTAAGTCCTGGAGCTAATTCTCCTAGGGCTACCGAAACCCCTCCAGCTCCCAAGTCATTGCACCTTTTGATAAGACCGGTTACCTGGGGATTACGGAATAGGCGCTGGAGCTTCCGTTCTTCAAGGGCATTTCCTTTCTGCACTTCTGCACTGGAATTAGCCACCGATTCCCCGGTGTGGGCCTTAGACGAACCGGTGGCCCCTCCGATACCGTCCCTACCGGTTTTACCCCCCAAGAGGATCACCAGATCCCCCTTTTTCGGTTCCTCCCGCCTCACCCAGGCTGCCGGTACGGCTCCAATCACTGCCCCCAATTCCATCCGTTTAGCGAGAAACCCCGGATGGTACCACTCGGCTACCTGTCCGGTGGCAAGCCCTATCTGATTACCATAGGAAGCGTATCCCTCTGCAGATTCCCGGGCGATCTTGATCTGGGGTAGCTTCCCTGGCAGTGTTTCAGACAACTCCGCCCGGGGATCCCCGCCTCCCGTGATGCGCATGGCCTGATACACATAGGCCCTCCCGGAAAGAGGGTCCCGGATGGCCCCTCCTAAACAGGTAGCAGCTCCCCCGAAGGGTTCAATTTCCGTGGGATGGTTATGGGTCTCATTTTTAAACAGGAGGAGCCAAGGCTCTAGTACGTTTGTATCTCCCTCCTTGAATTCAGCCAAGACCCTGATGGTACACGCATTGATTTCTTTGGATTCATCCAGATCGTCGAGGAGCCCTTGTTTCTTGAGTACCTTAGCCCCAATGGTGGCTATGTCCATAAGGGTCTTTTTAGGTTGTTCCTTCGTATCATCCTCATCGTACACGTACTTCCGGGCAGCTTCGTATAGCCCCAGCGCCTGTTTGAGGGCTGGATCGGGGATGTTTCCCTCCAGGTCTGGGCTGTTTTCATCCGCGCTCAGCATATGTAACGCGGTGGTAAAGGTGGTATGCCGGCAATGATCGGACCAGTACGTATCCAACAGGCGAAGCTCCGCCAGGCTCGGATCCCGGGATACCGATACAAAATAGGATTGGCAGAACTGGATATCCGCTTCGGACATGGCTAAGGTGTAACGCCTTCTCAATTCGGCAAGATCCGGAGCATGAGAAAATCCGGTCAGTACCGGAATATCCCGAATTTCTGGTTCTGCTTCTTTGAAGGCGGCATAGGGCGAAGCCTCCCGGGAATCTACCGGATTGATCAGGTACTGTTTCACCCCTTCCAGGCTTGCATCCGATAGGGGAGCCGCGGACGGTAAAATATAAAACCGGGCGGTCCTTACCTGCGGTTTAACCCCAGTTACGAGCTCAATGCATTGTTCTGCTGAATCAGCTCGTTGATCATATTGGCCCGGCAGATACTCGATCCCCACATACCGGTCCTCTTGGTTTGCGGGAATCGAAGGGCCGTAAAACACCCTATCACATTGGGGTTCGGAAAGCACCACTTCCACTGCGTGTTTAAACTGGGCTTCGGTGAGACCGGCCACATCGTAACGATGCAGGATCCGGATCCCCTGTAAGGAGGCAAGCTCCGGGTAACGGCTCCCCAAGAACCGGACGAGTTCTTGTTGTAAACGTCCGGCTTCAAGGGTAAATCCTTCTCTCTTTTCCACATATACCCGTCTACTAATTTTCTGTATTGCTGCCACGGTACTCCTCTCGATGCGGCGGACGAATTCGAGGCATAACCGCCGCTGGTTGATTATCTTTCAAAGTAATGGACTTGACAAGAACCGCCGCGCTCGGTATACCTAATCTAAGGTCCAGTAGCTCAGGGGATAGAGCGGCCGCCTCCTAAGCGGCAGGTCGGCCGTTCGATTCGGCCCTGGATCAAAGGCTTATTCCTTAAATAGAGTTGTTCGGAAACTGAGGTTCTCGAACACGTCCATGGTCGAACCTACGTTTTTTTGTATACCCGATGATACGAGCGGAATGTGCAGGGGCGAAACTTGTATGTGCCCTGGCCCTGGGACCTGGTAGGAACCGTGCAAGAGAACGGGCCTGCCTAAAGTCATCCAGGCCGTACCGGATTTCCCTATATCCGGGGTTTCATGAAACCCTTGTAAGCCTCCGGCCCTTCCACCCAAGAATTATCGGGATAGCAGGGTATTTTAGAACATTCCCCTTGGAGGAACTCAAAAAAGTATACGGTAATCCACCGGCTTGTATTTACCGAGCAATCCTCTTTATACTTCTTGTATGACTACAGACTGTCATCCTTTTGCTTCTTTCGGTTTATCCGACGCGATACTTGATGCCTTAACCCAAAAGGGTTTTACGGCGCCCAGTTCTATTCAAACCATTGCCCTGCCCCGGCTGCTGGCGGATTCGGGGCACCTCATTGTAAAGGCCAGAACCGGTACGGGCAAGACCGCTGCCTTTGGGATCCCCTTGGTGGAGCGCCTCACCCAGGGAGGACACGCGCCCCGGGCGCTTATCCTCACCCCTACGAGGGAATTGGCTCTCCAAATTGCTAAAGAAATCGCCTCCCTCACCACAGGGACCTTTCCCCGAATCACTGCGGTGTACGGCGGTTCTTCCATCAGAAATCAAATCCTGGATCTTAAACGGGGTACGGAGATTGTGGTTGGGACTCCCGGCCGTATCATGGACCTCATGGAACGGAAGGTGTTGGACCTGACTGCAGTGGACTGGTGCATCCTAGATGAAGCAGATGAAATGCTGGATATGGGCTTTTTTGAGGATGTGGAGACGATCCTTAAGGCGGTCAAAAACGAGCGCCGGGTGGCCCTCTTTTCCGCTACCATGCCCGAAGGTATCCTGAGGATAGTCCGGGACTATATCGGAGACGTGGAAATCCTGGAAGACAGCGCCCCGGAAGATGAAAAACCTGCGGTGGATCAGTATTACCTCGTCGTCAAGAAGGAAGACCGCCTGGAAGCGCTCCGGCGGATCATTGACGGGGCGGATGATTTTTACGGGCTTATTTTTTGCGCCACCAAAGCGGGAACTGACGAACTCGCCCGCCGGCTGGTGGAAGGGGATTATGCGGCGGAGGCGATCCACGGGGATCTGTCCCAGGAGGCTCGGGAACGGACCCTCCGGCGCTTCCGTTCCCGGATCACCACCATCTTGGTAGCCACCGATGTGGCGGCCCGGGGCTTGGACATTGAACGGCTTACCCATGTGATAAACTGGGACCTCCCCAATGACCGGGAAACCTATGTGCACCGCATCGGCAGGACGGGCCGGGCCGGGAGGCGGGGAAGGGCCATAAGTCTCGTGCTGCCTGCGGAACGAGGCCGGATAAGCCATTTGTCCCGTAACATTGAACGGACCTTGGGGACGAAGATCGAATGGATGAAGGTGCCCAAGATAAAATCCGTGATGAAGGCCATTAAAAGGCGGATTCTTTTGTCGGTTACTGCGGCCCTGCCTACGGACTGGAGTCCGGTTTCCAGGGACGAGGAAGCGGCGCTGCCCCTTATGCCGGATAGTGAAGGCCCGGGAGAGGCCTCTTTGCCGGTTCCGCCCCTGCATGCCCAGGTGAGCCGGGAACTCATCGAGAAGCTGGGCAGCGAAGGGGCAGTGGAGGCTCTCATCGCCCTCACCTTTGGGGAGCTGCTGGATCCTTCCCGATACGGTTCTATTACCGAATTTCAAGAAACCCCCCCCCGGGATGAAGGCCGGGGACGGCTGGGGGCGCGGCGCTTTTCCTCCCGCCGTGATTTCGACGGATCCGACTTCCGCTCGGACCACCGGAAAGATCGGCATTTCAGCCGAGGGGGGGCTTCCAAAGGCGATTTTGCCCTTGCTCCAGGCAGCGGTTTTACCCGGGTCTATGTGGGACTTGGACGCCGCCACGGCGCTTCACCCCGGGATGTGGCGAAACTCCTCATGCAGGCCGGGGGTGTGCCGGGACGCTCGGTGGATGCGATTGAGATGAAAGACTACTGCGCCTTTGCCACGCTCCCGGAAGATGCGGCCCTCCGGGCCTGCAGGTTTTCCCAGAAGACCCCGGATAATCC
>JAIRLU010000184.1 GCA_031259215.1 Treponema sp.
TTTCCCTAGCCGCCGGGCCTCATATTCGCTATGGACTCCGTAAGCTATCGCATCGTGCAGCTTCTTATCCCAATCCGCCCCGGTTGATCGAGGGGTTGAACCCGCTCCCACGTCATAGGTGTCCGCCCATTCCTCAATCGCCCGGGCTCCCGGGGTATCCCGGTCATGGGCATAGTCAAGGAGCTGCTTCATGAACTCCTCATGGTCTTTCAGCCGGGGCCGGACCATACAGTCGCAGTTAGGATGCGGATAGGGCGGTATCGTGTCCTTGGTGTAGGGCCCGCCTGCTGCCAGTTCTTCACAGCCGCAAAGCCACACCTCCCGCCCCGGCATGAGTATCCAGTCATATAATCCCGTACAGGCCGGGTTCTCTTCCCCGTCCGCTACCGCGGCCTCCTGCTGGTGCCGGTGTATCTCGCTGCGGTACAGCCGCATGGCCCGGTAATCCACCCCTTTAGAACCCAGCCGTTTGGCATATTCCCGGGCCTCCTCAGTAGCGTACTGCCAATGGCCGCCTTTGAGTACCTTTTCCCCAGGTTTAAGTTTGCCCCACCGCCCTTTGATAATATCCGGGCCGCCTTTCAGGTACGCCATAAGGTCCGCGGCCACGGTCGTTACATCCCGCCCCTGGGATATGCCGCCCCATACCACGTCCAGTATCTTGTCCTCCGTGTCTTCCACCGCGGCCCATAGGGATTTACTCAGGGAATAGGATTGACGGAAGGTATACACAAAAGGCTCCCCGCTGCCCGTGCCGGTGTATTTCCGCTCTTTGACGTTGCTCACCACCGAGTGCCTGTGGCGGCATGTACGGGGCCGTACAGGACCTGGGGTATGTTGGGTATGGCTGCGGCTGTTTGCGCTCCATAGCGGGACTGCTAGAGGGGCTGTAGCGGGTTTTATGAGCGGCTCATTGCCCTGTTTGTGCTGTTCCGCTATCTGGTCAAAGAGCCGCCCTATCTTTTTCACGCTCAGGCCGTGGCCGGGAACCTTGTCCAAAGCTGAGAGGATATACCCCTTATTGATGTCGGTCATGAGTTTTACCCCCTTGCCCCGGCCTTCCATGATACACTGTTTCAGATACTCATACAGTTCCTGTTTGGGGAAAGCGCTGCGGATCTGTTCCTCAAGGAAGGGCTTGTGTTTGTTTTCCCGTATCACCCGGGCTATGCGGGAAAATACCTTGATGTATTCCTGGCGGATTTTCTGCTTCCCCCCTATGACCAGCCGGGCGGTTTCCCTTCTGGCCTGACGGTACTCGGTCCTGGGAAAACCGGACATGGACCATATACCGGTACCCGTACTCCTCAGGCTAATCGCACCAAGGGCAACCGATCCTCAGCATATAGGGTATGCTGCAAAACGCGTTATCATGGGAAACTGCAGACAGGCCGCCTTTCCCTGGATAGCTCGCCTCTCTAATGGGCAATACCACTTCCCTGAACTGATCTTCCCTTATTGGGTATAGCCCCTCTTCCCTCCTTATGTCCTTTTTATCCCGTTTTTCCATTTTGCCTATCTTTGCTAACAGTACCTACGCTGACTCCTAGTTTTTATGCCCCAATTTCGGTATAATGCTCTCCTATGAGACAGGGAAATAGTCGGGTTTTGCTATGGATACTCATGGCAGGAGGTATAGTACCGGTCCTCTTGGGGTCCTGCATCTCTCGAGTCTTAGGATGGGGACTCTTACTGTGGTCCATTGAGGAGCCGCCAGTACCTTCCGGGACGGTACTGCCCGTATATAGCGAATCCAAGTTGGACCAGGTTTGGGAAGTGGGTATCCCCGAAGCATACAGGAGCGCTTTTTCGAAGACCGATGATACCGTTAAGATTCCCTTTTCCAAACTGGAATTTATGAAAAATAAAAAAGCCGCGGAAAAGCAGGCTGCATCGTTTGCGCAGTTCGCCCGGATCTACGGGGAGACTTTGCAGGACGGACTTCCCATCCGAGATGCTCCAGATAACGGCGCTAAACGGGTATACCGGCTCAGACAAGGGGAGCTTATCAAGGTCTTATCCCTGGTCGAAGGGACGCCAGCCCTAAGCAATACCGGGGATCCGCTTCCGGGCCAGTGGTATCAGGTTTTAACTGAAGATGGGAACCGGGGCTATTGTTTCTCTTATCGGCTACGGCTCTTTGAACATGCGGGAGGCCCCTTGCAGATTGTTCACGAAACCTCAGAAGCAGAGGACCCGGATCTTGAAAAGGTTTTATCTCAAACCTGGTCTCCCGAATCCTATGGAACCATGATAGCTTTAAAGAAAATAGACCTGGAAGAACTGTCCCGGCAGTGGTGCTTTGTTCCAGCTCAGGAGAAGGGAGTCGCCCATATTTATCTGCCTACCCTGGATAAGACCTTTTTCTATACCACTATCCGTGCTGAAGGGGACCGTTCTTGGCGCTTTGAAGGGGCCCCCCTCCAGATGGGTCTCCGTTCAGATACCACCCTGGAGGTTCAGTTTACAGAAGACGGCAGTGCCCTACAAACGTTGCTTTTCGTGGCGCTTCCATCGGCTGTGGAGGATATTATCCGCCAGGAAACTGCCCGCCAGGATCAGCTTTTCCGGAATATTTATACCCTGGGACCGGTGTTCCGAAGCGACAATTACGGTACCCTCTCGTTTGCAGCGGAAGGAAGGTTCTCCTGGATCGGCTATGAACGGCTCATTCCTTGGGTGATCCCTCCTACTGCCCAGGGAAGCGGCACCCTGTCTATGGGGCTTTTTCTCACTCCAGATCTCCAAAATGAGTATGATGGGGCTTTTTCCCTCTCTCTCGAAGGGTCGAACGGTCCCGAGGAGGTAATACATTTCTTGTATACCTTGGAAACCCGGGGATTCCGTATCGAATATGTACCCAAAGCCAATCTGGAGGGGGTAACGGTTACCCGGAGGGCAGGTTCACCGATGGTTATCTATTTCTCCAAGGCTGCGTCCTAGTTATGGCCTTGGTGCAGATTACGAAAGTTTCTCTGGCCTTTGGAGATCGGGACATCCTGCAAGAGGTAAGTCTTTCCCTGGCTGCAGGTTCCCGATCAAGTCTAGCTGGGGCTAATGGGTCAGGAAAATCAACCCTCATGAAGGTTATTGCCGGACATATCTCCGGAGATTCAGGGGACCGGGCAGTACAGAAAGGGAGCAGGATTTCCTATCTTCCCCAATCAGGCATTGTCTATCGGGACAGAACTCTACGGGAGGAGGTGGAAACCGCCTACACCGGGATAATTGCCTTGCTCCATCGGATGGAAGCCATTGGCCGCCTTCTGGAAGGGGCAACCCAGGATGACCGGAGTACCAGCCTATTGCTTGCAGAATACCAGCAGATCCAGGATCAGGTAGACCATTCCGGGTATTATCAACGGGAACAGGCCGTGGCTATGGTCCTTTCCGGCCTGGGTTTTTTCCCTGCTGATCTGGAACGGTCCACCGGGGAGTTTTCCGAGGGCTGGCAGATGCGTATTGCTTTGGCCAAGGTACTCTTGGAAAGACCGGACATCCTCCTTTTGGATGAACCCACCAATTACCTAGACATTGAAGCTCGATCCTGGCTTGAATCGTGGTTGCGTTCCTTTGCCGGGGGCTACCTGTTGGTCTCTCACGACCGGTACTTTCTGGACAGTACGGTTACCGAGGTCTACGAACTCTGCCTGGGTAAGCTCACCCGGTATGGGGGAAACTATACGGCCTATGAGCAGGTCCGGGAACAAGCCCTGGAAAGCCTCATGAAACGTTACGAGGCTCAGCAGGAGGAAATCGCCAAAGCAGAGGATCTGATCCGCCGGTTTCGCTACAAAGCCAGTAAGGCCGCCATGGTGCAGGAACGGATAAAAAGGCTTGAAAAGATGGAACGGATAGTAATTCCCGAATCCCTCAAGAAGATCCGTATCACCTTTCCGCCGCCGCCTCATGCAGGGCGGCTTGCCCTGACCTTGAAAGGGGTAGGGAAACGCTATGGGACCCGGCAGGTCCTTTCAGGCCTGGATCTGCTCCTTGAATCCGGGGAACGCTTGGTGGTCGTGGGGCGCAATGGTGCGGGGAAGACCACCTTGCTCAGGATTCTGTCTGGCAAGGACCCCAACTTCGAGGGAACCCTCCAATACGGTGCGGGTATTCAGCCGGGGTATTTTTCCCAAGATGCCGCGGAAACTATGGATGGCCCTGAAACCGTGCTGGAATTCCTTGAAACCGAGGCCCCTACCGCGCTGATCCCCAAGGTCCGGGACATGCTTGGGGCCTTTTTGTTTCGGGGAGAGGAGGTGTACAAACCCCTTTCAGTCCTTTCCGGGGGTGAAAAGAGCCGGCTTGCCCTACTCCGCATGCTCCTTAAACCGATGAACCTCCTCATCCTCGATGAGCCTACCAATCATCTGGACCTCTATTCCAAAGACATTCTCCTGGATACCCTTGAGGCCTATACAGGAACCATCATCTTTGTGTCCCATGACCGTTCCTTTATGGAGGCCCTGTCCACCAAAACCTTGGAACTGTCCCCTCGGGGTGTCCGGCTTTTCTATGGGAACTATGGGTATTACCTGGACCGCCTTGAGCGGGAGGCAGGGGAGGAGCGGGATGCATCTCCACAAGTCCCTCAGTCCCTGCAGGCAATTACTCCCCGGTGCTCGGAAGGGCTCAGTACGGCTCTATCCAGGGCAGCAGAACGCCGGGAAGCGGACAAACAGCGGCAGACCCTCGTCCGGCGGCTTGAGCGGCAGGAAGGGGACATTCTCAAGTCGCTTGAGGACCTAGAAGGGGAAAAGTCCCGACTGGAAGGGGCATTGGGAAGTGCAGAAGTGTACCGGGATGGAACCAAGACCCGCCTCGTGAAGGCGCAGCTTGCAGAAGTGAAAGATCTCATTGATGGTAAAACCAAGGAATGGGAAATAAAGGCAGAGGAACTGGAAAGAGCGCGAACCTGAGGGTGTGGGTGTCTTGTACAGCTTGGGTAAGGAGCTTTATGGTTGTTTCCTAAATTTAGCATGAATTTCGGGATTTTCTTTAATGGTGGTAAGAACGTTTAATACAAAGGCGAGGAACATGGAAAAAAAGGCAGCGGCAAAGGTACCAATGATACAGATCAAACTCCGGCTGGGCCCTGATTTTTGGTCGGGAATCTCTGCTAATTCCAGAATTTGAAAGATCGGTTTTTCACTAACCAGGGCTATTTTTGATAATTCATACTGTACTTTTAGCTGGGTATACACCTCTTTTTGGGCGTCCAGTTCCAGGGTAATACGGTTTAATTCCAAGGTAATAACCGAAATAGAACCTCTAATGGCGGACCGTTCCAGCCTATGGCCTTCCTCTTCCAGTTTTTGTATTTCTTTATAAACATTGGCAATATTTTTTTCGAGATTCTC
Organism: Treponema sp.; assembly: GCA_031259215.1. Lineage (GTDB taxonomy): Bacteria > Spirochaetota > Spirochaetia > Treponematales > Breznakiellaceae > JAIRLU01. Next base: position 5,361 of record JAIRLU010000184.1, read on the forward strand.
CTTTTCTCGTTTATTCTTGTCGATCCCCAATTCATCAAATCGTTGTTCCAAATAGTCGGTGCAGAAATTAACCACCGATTGGGCAAACTGGGGGTCTATATCAGTAAAACTGATGCTGAGAACCCCTGTTTTTTCATCATAAGCAGCGACAAGTTTTTTCTTGAGCACCTTCCGGCTTTCCGATCGGGGATATTTTTTAATCTTATACCGTTCTATGAAGTTGAACTCATCAACGATCCTATCCAACATATAATTGGAACTGACCAAGTAGACCGCAAGCTGGCTGAAGCTTGTCTCTGTATAGATCCCTGCCAGTCCTGCTAAACTGCCAAGTCCGCTGGAATTAAGCATTGAGGTTAGCCCTCCTGCGGGGGATGAAGTATTGTTGATAATCATCAAGGCACTTGGGGTATATTCATTGGGAAGCGGTGAAGTATCCGAGGGTAGGAGGAGAGACATAACAGAGAATCCGATAAGCCCTATCATAGAGATACCGGTTATAGTTATAATCAGTACTTTCCACTGCCAAAGGACTGCGAATAGATCAATCAAGCTGATTTCATCGTTCTTTGTAAGAGCAACTTGAAGATTACTGGTTTCGTTCATGGATACTCGTTGCCCCAGGTAATACTAATAACAAGCCGTTGCATATTTGTAATATATGCGGTTCGGTTTATGAGTGCTTGTACTATTTTATAATTTTTAGGAAGGAATTCGATAAACTATATCGGCAGGGCGTCTTCCTGCCCAAGCTGTCGGTCACTGGACTTGTTCAATAACCCGGTTGGTTATCGAACAAGTCTTGCAAAATGCTCCGCATTTTGCTGTTTTTTAAGCGGAAATTGTTCAGAAACTGAGGTTTCTGAACAACTCTACTGATAAGCGGTACATAACTTTCAAATATTTGCGGGAATATCGGACTATGGAAAGCATCGGGGCTGAGTACGGCGTCAGTAAAAGCAGGGTCTACGAAACGATACAGTGGCTTGAGGATACCTTGACGAAAGATAAGGCTTTCAAGGAAGGGCCGGATACTATTCACTATGTAGTATTCTGGCAAAAAAAAGGGTCATACCGATTGCTATCAATACGGGTTATTCCTGATAGTCATATTGTATATAGTCGTTCTACTTTACACTACCGAATATATGTACTATACTTGTTCGCTAACCCTGTTAAATACGTAATTCAAAGTTACTGATACCACAAATAAGGGTGGTGGGCTAAAAAGGTTGTTCGCCTGTTCCTTCCCGCTATAATTCGTTTACTGACCATACTTTATCACGCTCTTTACTAAGTACTCCACATCTTTCGCCCACTACCCAAATAAGAGACATTCTTAACAAGTGTCTTGTACCATGATTCCGGTAGGGATACGTCATGGTCTTGAACGTTTTTATCTTGGCATTTACCTGTTCAATAATCACCCGTTTCCGCGCAAGCCCTTTGTTGTAGGCTTTCTCCCCTTTGTTCAGCTTGTGCTTCTTGCTTGCTTTTTTCCGTATCCGCCTGTTCGTATGCCCCTTTTCTATCCCACGATACCCAAGGTCGGCGTCTATACGGATTCTCTTATGCACCCATTTCCTAAGGGTGTCTTTATACACCTTGCAATCATGCTCACTGCCTTTGGCCTCCCGAACCTCTATAGGGTTCATGGTTTTCTGTTCTATGATTACCTGCGTCTTTATCGTATGCACCCTTTTTTTGCCGGAATACCAGGCTTTCTCGTTTTTTGGGGGCCGGTTTATCAGACTTTCCCTCACCTCTACGACGATATATTTACTGGACCATGGCTTCCGCTTGAGTACCTTCTTGTCGGGCAGCCGGAAGGTTTTGTCTTCCACCCATTGTATCGTCTCACAAACGGCGCTTCTGCCAACGCCATAATCGGCGCCTATGCTTTCCATCGTGCGGTATTCCCGCAGGTATTTCAAGGCTCTGTACCGTTTGTCTTCAACGG
>JAIRLU010000012.1 GCA_031259215.1 Treponema sp.
ATAAATGTATGTACAATGATGCTGTAGAAGACTGTCCAAATAAAAAGCAAGTTCCTACATATTTCTCTCATAGAGATAAATCAATGGCGTATATACAGTGATTTTTTACTTACTTACAAGGAGAAAAAATAATCAAAGAGGGGCAATACTTTTTATCAAGATTCAGACAAATTAATGATATGGATATGAAAAATATTAGTAATTATAGTAACTTAGAAAAAACTATAGATGCATATTTATCTTTTATATCATGTGAAATGAATGGAAAGATATGGGAAAGTATAGAATATAATGATGATGTAATAAAACTGAATTGGGAGCTAAGGGAAGAATCTATATCTTGTTTACAATATTTCGAGAAATACAAGGCAATGGAATTACAAGAAACCAAGCATAATATTTCTAATTATTTTAAGAATATGGAAATTTGTATTGAAGCAGAACTAGTGTTCCGTCCTTTACATATTGACATAACGATATGTGTGAGGTATAGTTCAGTACATGAAAACAGAAACACCTCCTCATATTACAGAGGAAGAACTGTCCATAATGAAACAAATAGCGGGTTCCGGGAAACTTCGCTTAAATGTTGCTATCCGGTTGTTGGTGATAATAAACCGGGCCGAGGGGAAGCCCTAGGAAAGCATATCCGAATTTCTTGGTATCAGCCTTTCATCGGTTATCCGTTATATAAAACGGTTTAATAGGGAGGGTATGGAATCCCTGTTAAACGATAAAACAAGAAAACCCGGAAAAGCCCCGGTCAGTGTGGAAATGAAGGACAGGATATGTAAGATAGCCTGCACCCAGAAGCCTAAGAACGCCACCCATGGGAGCGTGAGGAACCTTGCAAAACAGGTCGGCATAGGCAAGAGCAGGGTAAACCGTATCCTGCGGGAATGGGGGATACAACCACATTTGACGGAAACATTCCCGTGTAGCACCGATGAAAAGGTTGAGGAAAAACTAAGAGAGGTGGTCGGTCTGTATATGAATCCGCCCGATAACGCGATACTTCTCTGGGTGGAGGAGCAATCCCGGATACGGGCTTTAGAAAGGATACCGCCCTTGCAACCCCTGAGGGAGCACCTACCTGCCCGTCAGACCGCTGATTATGAGCGGCACGGGAGGACGACTTTATTTGCGGCGCTAACCGGGGAAATGCAAGGAACACCATAAAGTGAGAAGACTATAGTGCATTTCTGAAAATAGTTGCTACAAGAGGTGAGGCGGGGAAGACGCGGCATAGCATAGTGGATACTTATTCCACGCATACAACGAAGAAAGTGAAAGCATAGCTTGCAAGGGTTCCCGGGAGATTTCAGACCCCTTTTATTCCGAGGCATTCGTCGTGGGTGAATTTGGTAGAGCGGTGGTTTGCCGAGCTAACGAACAAAAGGATAAGGCGAGGGAGTTGGGGCAGTGTTAAAGCATTAGTGAGGGCCATAGGGGACTATATTAAAAACTGGAACAAAGACAGCAAACCATTCACATGGACAAAATCTATTGATGGTAGTATTCACTGTATACATAAAACCAAAACCGCATATTCAAATCGATTCGGACAGAACACTAGTGTTTGCAGAGCCGAAAAAATATACCGGTGTGAGCCCCCAACGACGGCATCCGATCCCCTTTGCGGGTCTTGCGCGTATATAGTCTTTAGATGCACTCGGGGCGTCTTTTATATTGCATTGAATTGTATTTTATATTCATAATTCAATTTACGGCCATAATCCAATTCCACTAAATCGGTTGGTTTTATGTCTCCATCTTTTTTCTCAAAATAATTTAAATCCACAAGTTTTAGCATTTTATATACAAATTGGGAACAAAACAGTATATTTGGTTTGAATGAATTTCTTAATATAAGTCCAAGTATATTATATGCATTTCCTTGTTCATTTATTTCCTTTATCTTATCGATAATTTTTTTCTTTTGTTCTGTTGTAGCGGCCAAACTATAAACAACAATGGATGCATCTTGTTTTTTGTTAAAGTATTTTATCATCTCCATATTCAATCCAGGAGGATAAATTTTTTCCCCGCTATTATAACTTATAATTGTCTTTAATTCCTTGTCAAAAGATAAAGATACGTGATTATATTGTTTTCTTGTAAACAGTGAAATGATTTCACTCGCAGGGCTTCCCGTATTGGAAATAATTATATATATATTTTTATCCTCCAGGGTTTTATATGCCAACTCAAAATATTCATCGGTAAGGCTCCCTTTATTTATATAACGAAACGCATTATGCCGTGGTAAATCTTTTACCAGTTCTTCAATATGCTCTTTTGAAAATGTATGGTATCCATTTTCCACTATTTTGGCAATGGCATTAATATTTTGTACTAATTCATTAAAGGTAAATACCGTTATATCTTGTACTGAAGGCATAGAATATATGCTTTTTGTAGCTATGATACCTTCAAGCATAATTGGTATTAGGACAATGACGGATCCAACTATTCTGCTTATTATTGCGGTGAACAGGTTATTTTTCTTGGAGAAAATGACTTCATTATTATATATGGTTTGCCATACAAAAATCATGCCATATAGCATGATATAGATTATTTTATTTTTCGTTTTATATTGCTTTGAAAATGTATGTATCGCTAATGCAATGAATTCAAATACATAGGTTATTTGAAATAATACAAAACTATTCGAGGAAAATAAAATACATAATACCATTCCCACAAGGAATTGTATAGCCTTTGTATTCATAGTATGAACCTTTTTCATTATTCATGGATTTTTAAAAATGTCAATACCTTATGGTACAGGGAACTGCAAAAGTACCTGATATGGTCCTGTCCTTGCACATACTTCCTTGGCGTGCTACCATGCCTCTATGAATACCAAGGAACAGCTTACTGCCTTAGCCGCACAAAGGATCCTCATTTTGGATGGGGCTATGGGTTCTCTGATCCAGGGCTACCACTTAGGGGAGGCGGACTTTCGAGGAAGCCGGTTCGCCCCTCACGGGACCGATGTAGCTGGGTGTAACGATCTCCTCTGTCTTACTCGGCCTGACCTGATTTCCGCCATCCATACCGCCTACCTACAAGCAGGGGCAGACATAATCGAGACCTGTAGCTTTAACGCTACCTCCGTATCTTTGGCAGATTATGGGATAGGGGATCTGGCCTACGAGATAAGCCTTGCCGCGGCTTCTTTAGCCCGGAAGGCTGCGGATACGGTTTCTACCCCGGATAAACCCCGGTTTGTAGCAGGGAGCATAGGGCCAACCGCAAAGAGCGGGAGCCTCTCCCCGGATATAAACGATCCTGGTAAACGAGGCATTTCCTGGGACGAATTGGAAGCCGCTTATTATGATAATGCCCGAGGATTGGTGGATGGAGGCGCGGATATCATCATCATCGAAACCATCTTCGATACCCTCAACGCCAAAGCTGCCATATTCGCGGTCTCCCGGCTCATGGAGGAACGAGGCCTCGACCTGCCTCTGATGATCTCCGCTACCATTTCCGATGCCGCAGGAAGGCTCCTTTCCGGTCAGACCCTTAAAGCCTTCTGCATCTCCGTACTGCATGCCGCGCCCTGGTCTATTGGACTTAACTGTTCTTTTGGAGCAGAGCGGCTCAAGGTGTACAGCCAGGAACTGGCCGGGATCGCTCCCTGCCTTACCAGTGTACACCCGAATGCAGGGATGCCCAATGCTTTCGGCACGTATGATGCAAGTCCTGAATCCATGGCGGCCTGTCTTGAAACCTATATGCACGAGGGCCTCTTGAACATTCTAGGAGGCTGTTGCGGCACTACCCCCGGGCATATCGCGGCTATGGCTGCCAAAGCCCAGGGATACCCGCCCCGGGCCGTTCCGCGCATACCTCGGAAAACGGTTTTTGCCGGCCTTGAGCCGTTGGAAGTAGACCCCAAGGGACTCACTAAAATAGGAGAACGGACCAATGTGTCTGGGAGTCATCAATTTCTCAAATTCATTCAACAGGAAGCGTACCACCAAGCCGTAGGTATAGCCCGGTCAATGATTGCCAAGGGGGCCGAGAGCATCAATGTCAGTATGGATGACCCCCTTTTAGATGCAAAAACCGCCTTGACCCGTTTTCTTAATCTTGCCCTTTCGGACCCCGATATAGCCCGGGTGCCTATTATGGTGGACAGTTCCCGTTGGGAAGTCCTGGAGACCGGGCTTAAGCTTATCCAGGGAAAGGGCCTGGTGAATTCCCTGAGTCTTAAAGATGGGGAAGGGGAATTCCTTCGTAAAAGCCGTCTAGCCCATCGTTATGGGGCAGCGGTGGTGGTGATGCTTTTTGATGAGCAAGGTCAGGCCGCAACGTATGAACGAAAGATCGCGGTGGCTAAGCGGGCCTATGATCTCTTAGTTCAGGATGGTTTCCCTCCAGAGGATATTATTTTTGATGGGGTGGTCCTTACCATTGCCACAGGTATTCCTGAACATGACCGGTATGCTTTGGACTTTATTCACGCTTGTGCCTGGATACATGCCCATTGCCCTTATGCCCAGGTTTCAGGAGGTATCGCAAACCTTTCTTTCTGTTTTCAAGGCAATGACTCGGTCAGAAATGCCCTGCATGGGGTCTTACTCAAACACGCTATGGCCGCAGGTCTTTCCATGGCCATTGTGAATCCGGGAACCATGATTCCCTATGAGGACATAGAACCGGAACTCCGGGATGCTGCAGAAGGGGTGATCCTCTGCAAGGAGCCGGATGCTGTGGAGACCCTGCTCCGCTTAGCCTTGGAGAGAAAAGGAACAAAGCCCGGAAAAGCCCGGGATGCAGGAGAACTCCGTGAGTCTTGGCGTTCCTGGGGTGCGGAAGCCCAGATTCTCCACGCCATGCTGGCCGGTATTGATGACTATATTGAAGCGGATGTACTGGTGCTCAGAGCCAAATACCCCCGCGCCTTGGATATCCTTGAAGGACCGCTGATGAAAGGTATGCAGGAGGTGGGGGATCGGTTTAGCGCTGGCCAAATGTTCCTCCCGCAGGTTATCCGCAGCGCTCGAGTACTGAAAAAGGCGGTTACTGCCTTGGAACCTTTTATGAAGCAGGAGAAACTCCAGGAAACACAAAGGGCCGGTCTGTCTGGGCCAAAGGGCAGCGGTAAAATCCTCCTGGCCACCGTCAAAGGGGATGTGCACGATATTGGGAAGAATATCGTCGGGGTAGTGCTGGGCTGCAACGGGTATGAGATCCTGGACCTGGGGGTGATGGTCCCTGCGGAACAGATCATTGAGACCGCCTTACGAGAACACGCGGGGATCATTGGGCTTTCAGGACTCATTACGCCTTCCCTGGATGAAATGATCCGTACTGCCCAGGAAATGGAGAAACAAGGGCTGACCATTCCCCTGCTCATCGGAGGAGCTACCACCAACCTCGCGCATACGGCTCTTAGGATTGCCCCGGAGTATTCTGGACCGGTGGTGTATGTTCCTGATGCAAGCCGTTCTGCCGAGACGGTCCGGGCCTTACTTTCTGAAACCGAACGTCCCGGTTTTCTTGAATCCCTAGAAAAGGCGTACCGGGCTGCAGTAGAACGCCATGAAGCGATAACGGCCCAGCGGAACCTTATCCCTCTGGAAGAAGCCCGGGCCAACAAGGTGCAGCTTCCCTGGTCCCCGCTGCCGCTGGAACCTAAAACCAAGGGTATTCTGGAATGTTATGATTATCCTCTCCCGTGGGTTACTCCTTACATCGACTGGAAAGGGTTCCTGCATGCCTGGGATATGACCGAGACGAATACCCCGGGGCCGAAACAAAGGGCCAAAGAAACATTGCTGGAAGATGCCAAGGCCCGCTTGGACCCTATTGTTGCGAAAGGCTTACTGAAACTTCGGGGGGTCGTGGGCTTGTTTCCTGCCCTGTCTCAGGGGGATGATGTACTCCTATACGATCCTGAGGATCCGGAACGGGAAATCGCCCGGTTTGCGTTCCTGCGGAATCAGGAGCAAAAGCGGACCGGTGGGTTTAACCCCTGTCTTGCGGACTTCATCCTTCCCCGGGAACATGCGGCCCATACTGCTCAGGGGACTACCGACTGGATCGGACTTTTCGTCCTGAGCGCGGGCTTTGGCCTCCATGAATTGCAGCGCCCATATACGGAGCAAGAGGATGCCTATGAAAGCCTCCTCTTGGGAAGTCTGGCCAATAGCCTGGCAGAGGCCTTTGCCGAGGAACTGCACGCCCGAGTCCGGCGGGAATGGTGGGCTTACGCCTCGGAAGCAGAAACCTTTTCGGCAGCGGATGGTACACCCAGAACATCTGGGGGTTTGCGTCCTGCCTTTGGGTATCCTATTTGTCCGGATCATGGGGATAAACGAATCGTCTGTACCCTTTTGGAAGCCCGGGAACGCTGTGGATTTGCATTAACCGAATCTGCCATGCTCATCCCCGCGGCCTCGGTATGCGGTATGTACCTTGCCCATCCGAGCGCCTATTATTTCAGTCTAGGCCCTATCGGAGAAGATCAAGTGGCAGATTGGGCTGCACGAAAAGGAATCAGCCCTGAGGAGGCGCGAAAGCGGATAGGAAGAATATAGCCCCCCAGGGGCTTAATGCCCCTATAGGGCCGCGGCAGGGAGAGAGCGGGGCGTCCCTTGCTTCGGGTCTTTGCCGCTTTGGAATTAAACTACCGGTATAGGCCGCCGGAGGGCGGAGACTGCTCTTGCATAGTATAGGGAAACCTACAAAACCCTCGGGCTTATTCTATACTTGACCCACAAAAATGGTAAGGGGTATTGGGAGAAGCATTGGTTCGGAGATTGCTCGTTTCCCTGCAACCCTGGTAAAGCAAAATCCCTGGTCCATCCCTACTATACTCTATGAGACCATTACGTTTACTCAAACAAGGGGTATGGTACGAAATCCACACCCGTATCAACAACCGGGAACCCTTGTTCCGTAAGCCTCGGGCTTTGGGGCTCTTTGCCACGGTCTTCCATGAGACGAAAGTGCGGTTTGTTTTCGAGATTCGGGGTTTGCGTCTTGGGGATGACAGGCTTACGTTTTATATCAAGCCTGCGGAAGGCATGGAACTTCCGGCCATCATGAAATGGCTGAAACAGGTGTTTGCCCAGCGGTACAACCGTGCCCAAGCACGGGAAGGGCATATCTGGGGAGACCGGTATGGGTCGCGGATACTCGAAGGGGAGCCACCTGAAGCTGAGCTCGCGGAGGAGGATAGGGACATAAGGGTCAGACCCCCTTATGGGGAAGCGGAGACCAAACCCGCTTTTCTACTCCTGTTCCCGCTTCCCCTT
>JAIRLU010000013.1 GCA_031259215.1 Treponema sp.
TATTGGCATCATTCGCTGTATCCGTTCTTCTAACAATGTTTTCTCCTTCCAATTCTTTATGAAAACATTGTATCTTATCCTGACTAACTGTTCAAGTTATTATTGAACTTATCCTTACCATTTTTGTATGTCAAGTTTAGCTTATGGACCGGGGTAATTTGCCAATTTTCAGAAAAAACGCCTTTTCCTGCAAAGGCATCATAGGGTTCTCCAGAGGTCTCATTGAACCCTGCCAAGCCTTTGTTCCCCGGTCCTCCCCTTGGCACGGCTCTATCTTGTGCGGTTATTTTGAATACCCTATTCTTTGTAGTATGGATAGGAAAAAAAGATGAGCTTGGGAAAAAGTGTTCCCCGGATTGACGCCTATGAAAAGGTTACAGGCCGGGCAAAATATACCGATGACCTGGTAGAACGGCATGCCCTCATCGGGAAGATCCTCCATGCCACCATTGCCCACGGCCTGGTAAAACGGATGGACACCACTGAGGCGGCAAAGATCCCCGGAGTGGTTCATATCCTTACCTGCTTCGATGTGCCGGATATCCCCTTCCCTACCGCAGGGCACCCCTGGTCCACGGATCCTGCCCATCAAGACCCGGCAGACCGGAAGCTCTTGAACCGCCGGGTCCGGCTTTACGGCGATGACATCGCCGCGGTGGTGGCCGAAAACGAAGTAGCCGCAGTCCAGGCCCTTAGGGCCATCAAAGTGGATTATGAGACCTATCCTATCCTGCTGACCCCGGAAGAAGCCATGCGAGAAGGGGCCCCCTTGATCCATGACCAGTGCCCCCGCAATATCCTCAAGCATACCACCATAGAAGATGGTGATTTTGAAGCCGCGATTCAGGAACCAGGGCTCTTGCACTTTGAGGAAACCTATGAAACCCCTATCGTACAGCACTGCCATATTGAACCGGTGATCTCCTTTGCCTACATGGAAAACGGACGGATAGTGGTGGTCTCCTCTACTCAAATCCCCCATATTGTACGGCGCATCGTGGCCCAGGCGCTTGGACTTCCCTGGGGCAAGGTCCGGATCATCAAGCCCTTTGTGGGAGGCGGTTTCGGCAACAAGCAGGACGCCCTCTATGAACCCCTCAATGCCTATCTTTCCCTCTGTTTAGGCGGACCCATGGTGAAACTGGAATTGACCCGGGAGGAGGTCTTTTTTGCCACCCGGGTGCGCCACGGGATGCAGATCCGCCTCTCCTCATACATCCGTCCCCAGGGCAGGCTGGTGGCCCGCCAGTATCGGGCATACTCCAACCAAGGAGCCTATGGTTCTCACGGCCACAGCATCGCGGCCAAAGGAACCAACGTGTTCCGGCAGCTTTACCAAGATGAAAAGGCTCGAAAAGCTGAGATCTTTACGGTATATACGAACACCGCCACTGCCGGGGCCATGCGGGGATACGGCACCCCCCAGACGGTGTTTGCCATCGAATCCCACATGGAAGATATGGCCCGGGCCCTTAACCTGGACCCCATTGAATTCCGCTTTATGAATCTCATGCCCCAGGGCTTCACCGATCCCTTTTCCAAGAATGTCAACTATTTTGATACCTTTCATCAGTGTGTGGAACAGGGTAAAGCCTATATTCACTGGGAGGAAAAACGGCAGGCCTATCAGCACGAGACCGGTCCAGTACGCCGGGGAGTGGGTATGGCCCTTTTTTGGTACAATACCGGGGTATGGCCTATTTCCATTGAAGTGTCCTCCTGCAGGATGGTGTTGAATCAGGACGGAAGCGTCCAGATCCAACTGGGGGAAACTGAGATCGGCCAGGGGGCAGATACGATCTTTGCCCAGATGACCAGTGAAACCTTGGGGGTTCCTTTTGAACAGGTTCATGTGATAAGTACCCAGGACACGGACGTTACCCCCTTTGGTACCGGAGCCTATGGATCCCGTCAAAGCTATGTCGGGGGAATGGCAGTGCAGAAGACCGCGCTCCTGCTCAAGGAAAAGATCCTGCGCCTTGCCGAGACCTACACAGGTATGCAGGCCTCGGCCCTGGATATGCGGGATGGGATTATTGTGCTGAAATCCCTCAACCCCCAGGCCCTGATGAGCCTGGGGGAACTGGCCACGGAAGCGTTGTACAGTCCGGTTCATGCAGAACACCTCACGGCAGAGACCACCCTTCAGGCCAAGAGCAATGCCTACAGTTTTGGCTGTGCTTTTGCAGAGGTTGAGGTGGACCTCCCTCTGGGGAAGGTTCGGCTCCTAGATATGATCAATGTTCATGATTGCGGCAGGCTCCTCAATCCCCAGCTTGCCCAGGCCCAGGTGCATGGAGGCATGAGTATGGCTATTGGGTACAGTCTCTCGGAACAGCTCATCTATGATACCAAGACGGGCCGGCTCTTAAACGGCACGTTTCTTGATTACAAACTGGCTACCATCATGGATCATCCCCATCTTACCACGGCTTTTGTTGAAAACTATGAACCTACCGGTGCGTACGGCAGCAAGGCCCTGGGAGAACCCCCAGCAGTGCCTGGGGCTCCGGCAATTCGGAACGCAGTCCTCCATGCGACGGGAGTGGCCTTTAACCGCATTCCCCTCACCCCCCACGTCTTAGTTCCGGCGTTTAAGCAAGCGGGGCTTATATGATGATAGGCAGGGCGGGTAAAAGCACAAGAACCGGGGAAGAACAGATATGTATGATATAGAAGCCTTATATGAAGCGGAAAGTGTGGGCCATGCCATCGCCCTCTTAGAGGAACACCCAGAGGCCCGCATCATTGCCGGAGGAAGCGATGTATTGATTCATATCAGAGCAGGCAAGCAGGCAGGCTCGGTGCTGGTGAGTATCCAGAAACTGGATGCGCTACGGGGGGTTTCTCTCAAGGAGGACGGGACCATCCGCATCGGCGCGCTCACGAGTTTTTCCCGGCTCGCCCAAGACCCCTTGATCCTCCAGCACCTGGGCGTATTGGCAGAGGCGGTTTCCTTAATCGGGGGACCTCAGATCCGGAATATCGGCACCATCGGCGGGAATACCTGTAACGGTGTAAGTTCTGCAGATAGTGCGGCAACCCTTATGGCCTTGGATGCGGTCATGGAATACCAGGGCCCTGAGGGAACACGCCTGGTCTCCATACAATCCCATTATGTGGGGGCCGGGAAAACTGCGCTGAGCCACGGGGAATTGCTCACGGCCATAGAAATACCCCACGAAAGCTACCGGCGCTGTTACGGGCAGTATATAAAATATGCCATGCGGAACGCCATGGATATTGCCACCTTGGGCTGTTCCGTGAATGTACGGCTCACCGAGGATATGCAGGCCCTGGAACGGGTCCGCATCGGTTTTGGAGTCGCAGGCCCCGTGCCCATCCGTTCTCCGACGGCAGAAGCCGCGGTACAGGGGAAGCCGGTGGGTGAAGAAACCGTGGCCCTAGCGGGTAAAGTGGCCCTGGCCGATGTGCAGCCTCGTTCAAGCTGGCGGGCAAGCAGGGAGCTGCGTTTACAGCTTGTAGAAGAACTGACTAAACGGGCTTTACGATGTTCCATACGTCATGCAGGAGGGCTTATATGAGTCAGGCCAAGCAAGAGAGCCCTATACAACGGGCCTTGGTTCGGTGCGTCATCAATGGGAGACCTACCGAGACCGTGGTGGATGTACGGGCATCTTTGGCGGATATGCTTCGTTCTGAGTACCGGCTGACCAGTGTAAAGAAAGGCTGTGAGGCCGGTGAGTGCGGGGCCTGTACGGTGCTCATCAATGGGGAATCTTTTAATGCCTGTATTTACCTCGCAGTATGGGCGGAAGGTAAGGAAATCCGTACCCTTGAAGGGGTTACGGGACCACAGGGGGAGCTTTCTGCGGTACAGCGGGCCTTTGTTGAGGAAGGGGCCATACAATGTGGGTTCTGTACCCCTGGGTTTGTGTTGACTGCAGAAGAGATTGCTGCTCACGGACAAGGCTACACCGATGAGGAACTGGGGAAACTGCTTTCCGGTCATTTGTGCCGCTGTACGGGATATGAAAACATTCTCAAGGCGGTGAAACGGGTCGCTGGCAAGAAACAGCCCTAAGCAGGGCCTCTGGGGTATTTTCAGGGGTTGCTTTAACCGATAGTATGGATAGAGGTTTTTTCAAAATCAACCGAGTTGTACCAACTAAGGGAGAGGTTTTCCGTTAATCTTGGCTTTCTTAAAATCTGAGCTTTTGAAAAAGCCTCTAGACTGTAGAACATAAAAGAGGAATTACACGATGATAGGTATGTACCGATGGCGTTACCTTCTTGTTTTAGCCGGTCTCTTGGGGGCTGCCCTGGTGATGGCTCAGACCAGCCCTGGAGATCCCGCTGGATCTCCTCAGGAAACCGCGGGCAACGCGGAAGAAAAGCCGGAACTTCCCCGGGTATACCGGCAACTTTCCCTGGGCATGAGCCTGGAAAACCTCAAAGGGGCCCTGCAACAGGATGAGATCTTTAACTTTCGAGGAGACCGGGATGTTTCGTTCCTGCCCATCGGGGAGCAGAACCTGGTGGAAACCACAGGTCGTTCTTTTATCAAGCGGGCCCTTTTTCAGCTCCGTTCAGGGCAACTCTTTGCTATGGCCTTTACCATGAATACGGAACTGGTGGATCATTATTCGATCTTCACTGTGTTTGTGCAAAAATACGGGGAACCGGATATCCTGGATCCTAAGCAAGCGGTTTGGGAATCCCCGGATACGAGAATCGCCATTGAACGGCCTTTGACGGTAAAATATATGGATATGCAGGTGTTTAATGAGCTCCTGGATAGTGCTCAAACAAAAGAATCCCAGGACATGCAGATCCGGGAGGATTTTTTGAATGAATTTTAGCGGCCTTTTCCGAAGGTTCCAGACTGTCCCTGGGGCTCACCGGAGGAAGCGCCTGGGGATAGGTTTTGTCTGCGGTCTTTGGTTTGTCCTGGCCGGGGTTAATTGTATGGCCCGTGGTTTGACTTTTGAAACCAGGGAATTAACCATTGAGACCACCCAAGGAGAGGTCATACCGATTAGTGTGGAGATTGCCCGGACCGATCAGGAACGATCCCAGGGGCTTATGAACCGAAAGAGCCTTGCCGATGGTAAAGGGATGCTTTTTATCTTTGAAAAAGATCAGATCCTGTCTTTCTGGATGAAAAACACCCTTATCCCCCTCTCTATCGCTTTTATTTCTTCTGAGGGTAAGATCCTCGAAATCCACGATATGGAACCAGGGGATATGAAGGCCCTCCATTCAAGCCGTTCAGCCCGGTATGCCCTGGAGACTCCCCAGTCCTGGTTCAGCCGAACCGGGGTTGCGGCAGGGGACATCCTGCAGGTGGCATGGTAGGCAGGGGGTTTGCGTCCTTCGAGGGGTACGGGTCACAGGTAAAAAGCCATGAGTTCGACAACCCGCTACCCATGAAGCCCGTTCTCTGGGGTTGGGGGCCTAGCTGGAATGGGTGCAGGTATCGTTTATTCTCGTATCGTAAGGAGAAAACCCGGTGGAATATCGTAATTTTGTTCTGAAAGGGGATATCTGTTATAGTAAAACCCCCAATTCCCTGGTTACGGCAGAAAATAGCTTTCTTGTTTGTACCGAAGGGAAATCTGCAGGGGTATTTTCCCAGTTTTCCCACATACCCCTGCCGTATAGACTGCTTCCCTGTATCGACTATACGGGAAAGCTCATCATACCAGGTCTGGTGGATCTCCACATGCACGCCCCTCAATTCACCTTCAGAAGCCTGGGGATGGATATGGAACTTTTGGAGTGGCTTGAAACCTGGGCGTTTCCGGAAGAAGCGAAATATCAGGATACGAACTATGCCCTTCGGGCCTATAGCGCGCTAGTAGAGGATTTACAGCAGGGTCCCAATACCCGGATCTGCCTCTTTGGGACGGTGCATGTACCCGCTACCCTGCTCTTGATGAATCTCCTGGAGAACTCCGGGCTGGTGTGTATGGTCGGTAAGGTCAATATGGACCGAAACAGCCCGGATACCCTGCGAGAACAGGACGCTGCACGTTCAGTTGCTGCAACCCAGGCATGGCTTGAACAATGCGGGACATACAAGAACTGTACCCCTATCCTGACCCCTCGATTTATTCCCTCCTGTACGGATGAGCTGATGCGCCGTTTATCAGCCCTTCAGCAGCGCTATGGGCTTCCCCTCCAATCCCATTTATCGGAAAATCTCCGGGAAATCGCCTGGGTTCGGGAGCTTTGCCCTGAGAGTAGCTGCTATGGGGATGCCTATGCCCGGTTTGATCTCTTCGGAGGCAGTGTACCGACTATCATGGCTCACTGTGTCTATTCAGGGAACGAAGAAATAGCCCTTATGCAGCGTCAGGGGGTCTATGTTGCCCATTGCCCCCAGTCAAATATGAATCTTGCTTCAGGGATAGCTCCAGTACGGCGCTACCTTGAGGCAGGGCTTTCCCTGGGCTTGGGCAGTGATGTGGCCGGGGGAGTCCATACCTCAATTTTTCGAGCCATGATCGATGGTATGGGGGTTTCTAAGTTACGCCGATGTATGGGAGCGGGAGATGAAGCTCCCCTTACCTTGGAGGAAGTCTTTTACCTGGGCACCCAAGGGGGAGGTTCTTTTTTCGGCCTTGTGGGGTCTTTCGAGGCTGGATATGAATTCGACGCGCTGGTTATGGAGGATCCCCGCGGGGTTCCTCCCTTTCCGCTAACCCTCCGGGAACGGCTTGAGCGGATAGTGTGGTGTTCAGATGAACGCGCTATCCTGAGGAAATACGTCCGGGGCATACCCGTGCCCCGTGCGTCTCCTCCTGCT
>JAIRLU010000017.1 GCA_031259215.1 Treponema sp.
TATTGGCATCATTCGCTGTATCCGTTCTTCTAACAATGTTTTCTCCTTCCAATTCTTTATGAAAACATTGTATCTTATCCTGACTAACTGTTCAAGTTATTATTGAACTTATCCTAAGCTGGTTGCCAAGATAGGCGGCGAAGCGGTTGACTCTGCTACAGTTACCTTGAGTGACGATCCCTGGAACTCCAGCCCCTCTATAAGGACAGTGAATACTACGGATCCCGTGATTGTTACTGGAGAGTCCGGTAAGAAGATAAAGATTGAGGTGGAACGAGTTACTTCCGGTTTGTACGCCAATGAAGCGATAGAGTTCTATGCAGTACCGTGGGCTTTAATTAACAGCAACGACCAATTGACTGCATCCGATTGGTTTCTTTCCCAGTTTACCAGAATCGGCGAGATTGCCAAGGCCAATCTGGAAGGTAACGATGCTACCAAGAGAACCATTACAGGCACGGTGAGCAGTGCCGGAGGGTACGCGGTTATAGCGATTCTCAAGAACGGCGATACCCGGATTCAAATCACGTTGTCCTACTACTACGACGACTACAACTCCGATAGGTCGTGGAACTCTGAGTCGGTTAGTGTTCCCAACTAAGCGGAACCTCAGGTAAAAATCTCCTACCGGCTGTTTCCGCTGCGCCAAAAGCGGAAACAGCCCTTTTTTTACCCCGAGAGGACCCAAATCAGCAAAGACCCGAAGTAAAGGGCGCCCCGTTCTCTCACTACTGCGGCCTTATAGGGGCATTAAGCCCTCTGGGGGGTTGATCGATCCCCCAAGAATTTGTTAGACTTAATCTATGCCAAGGTGGCTCAGCCGGCAGAGCAGCGCACTCGTAATGCGCAGGTCCCGGGTTCGATTCCCGGTCTTGGCTCACAGTGAACCTCTGGAGTTTCATCTAAGGGGTATGAAACAAACCGTACAAACCCGCAGTCTTAGCCTGCGGGTTTTGGTTAAAAGGAGCAGGGTATGCATAAAGAAGCACGGGAAAGCGCCATCAAGGCACTGATTTCAAAAATGACGCTGGAAGAAAAGGTTTCCCAACTCAGTTACACCAGTCCTGCCATTGAGCGATTGGGGATACCCGCCTACAACTGGTGGAACGAATGCCTCCACGGAGTCGCCCGTTCAGGGATCGCCACGGTGTTTCCCCAGGCCATCGCCTTAGCTGCCACCTTTGATGAAGGGTTCGTGCGGGAAGTGGCAAAGGCCATCTCCGATGAAGCCCGGGCCAAATACAACGAGGCCATTAAACAAGGCAACCGGGGGCAATACTGGGGACTCACCTTCTGGACGCCGAACATCAACATCTTCCGAGACCCCCGCTGGGGCCGGGGCCAAGAAACCTACGGGGAAGACCCTTACCTCACGAGCCGTATCGGGCTGGCTTTCGTCCAGGGCCTCCAAGGGGATGATCCGGAACAGCTCAAGACCGCAGCCTGTGCCAAACACTTCGCGGTTCATTCCGGCCCGGAAAACCAGCGCCATACCTTTGACGCCCAGGTTTCCAAGAAAGACCTTTTCGAGACCTACCTCCCTGCGTTCAAACTCCTGGTAGAAGCAGGGGTGGAAGCGGTGATGGGCGCCTATAACCGGACTTTAGGGGAACCTTGCTGCGGCAGTACCTATTTATTGCAGGACATACTCCGGGATGAGTGGGGATTCAAGGGTCATGTGGTTTCTGATTGCTGGGCCATCCGGGATTTCCACGAAAACCACCGGGTAACCGCTGCTCCCGAAGCATCCGCAGCCAAGGCCCTTAATGCGGGCTGCGACCTCAACTGCGGCTGTACCTACCCTTATCTTACCGTAGCCTATAAGCAGGGACTGGTAAGTGAAGCTGCTATTGACACGGCCCTCACGCGGCTCCTGCGGACCCGGTTCAAACTGGGCATGTTTGATTCCCCGGACCAAGACCCCTACCGCGGTTTGGGTCGGGAGATCATTAACGGCGAAAAACACCGGGCCTTGGCCTTAGAAGCCGCGTGCAAATCTATCGTCCTCTTGAAAAACGATAAATCCCTCTTGCCCCTGGATGAGCGGTTCAAGCATATCCTCCTCCTGGGTCCTGGTGCGGCGAATCCTCATACCCTGTTAGGCAACTATTACGGGCTTAGTCCCCGGCTGGTTACCATCCTGGAAGGCCTCGCTGGGAAGGTCCAAGATAAATACGGGATCAACCTGGAATACCGTCAGGCCTGCCTCCAGTACGAGGCGAACCATCCCTCCAACCTGATTTTTGGAGAAGCCCATGAAAAGGACCTGATCATTGCAGTGTTCGGTCTGGATGGAGCTATGGAAGGAGAGGAAGGAGACGCCATTGCCTCTGATTCCAACGGCGACCGGGAGGCCATAGAACTTCCCCCGTGGCAGCTTGCGTACCTGCGTAAGATCCGGGCCGAAGGCAAGCCCCTGGTCTTAGTGCTTACCGGGGGAAGCCCCATTGCGGTTCCTGAAGACATTGCCGATGCAATCCTTTTTGTATGGTATCCCGGGGAACAAGGGGGAGCCGCAGTAGCGGATATCCTCTTCGGTGATAGGTCTCCCTCGGGGAAACTCCCCATCACCTTCCCTGCATCCACAGCTCAGCTTCCTCCCTACGATGATTATGCCTTGCAGGGAAGAACCTACCGGTATATGCAGGAGCCGCCCCTGTATCCCTTTGGGTTCGGCCTCTCCTACACGAGCTTCCGCTTGGGGTATGCCGGCGCTTCGCTCCTCTCTGCCAAGGAGCTTAAGGCTGGTGATACGGTGCAGGTCAGGGTCCAGGTAAGCAATACGGGTAATCGGGATGGGGAAGCGGTCATGCAGGTGTATGTGGCCAAGGATCCCCCTGGTGCACAGGATCCCATTGCCTCCCTGAGGAAATTTGAGCGCCGGTTTATTCATGCAGGGGAAACCCTGGAGCTCTGCGTGGAGCTTCCCTCCTCGGCTTTTGAGACGATCAACGAAGAGGGCCTCAGCGTCCTGGTCCCCGGTTCCTATAAGGTCATCGTGGCAGATGCTGCGCCTCTCCCGGTGGCAGTGGAAAGAGGCGCTACTGTTCCGGTGAGTGAAACCATTAGGGTGCGCTGAAGTAGGAAAGGCAGAGCTTTTACAAGGGGGTGGAGATTAGTCCGCCCTCTTTTTTTATAGCGCCAGTTCAATTCTGAAGTACGAAAAGATGCTCCGAAAAAACCTCCTTAGGAGTCTCCTAAAGCCCTGCGAGGACGATGGGCAACAGCCTTGATTTTTTCTGCAATCCGGTCAAGCCGCCTTTGGGTCAGCCCCTCAAATGACGTCCCTTTTGGCAGATATTGCCGTATCAGTCCGTTGGTGGGTTCATTGGACTTGTTCGATAACCCGGTTGGTTATCGAACAAGTCTTGCAAAATGCTCCGCATTTTGCTGTTTTTTATCGGAATTTGTTCAAAAACTTCAGTTTTTGAACAACTCTATTCAATCACCGCTCCCGCCGCGGCCGCCTTGTTTTGCGCTCGGCAGGAGAGCAGCCTGACCCGTATCCCCGGCGGGTGAGCAGCTTGAGGGTCCGGCGGGTATCTTCGCAGGCTACAAGCTCCACCGTTTTCAAGATTTCCACCACCCGGAAGGTGATGTCGCCAAGGTTTCCTATGGGAGTGCCGATAATATACAAAGTGACCACCGGGAGAGTATACCCGGCTAAAAACAGGATGGCTAGGAGCCTGTTGCACGTGTGGATTCTTGAGGACTCGCTTCTTCAATTACTTATCGTTATCCTCATCCTCATCGGCCTTGCCCTGCTGTGGTTTGGGGCCGCCTTGTTTTTCCGTATAGGGAACCTTGGGACCGGGGACCGGCGCTCACCGGGGGAGTGACGCGCCTTCGCCCCGAAGCTGCCCGGTCTGTGGCCTCCTCCTACCCCCTGGCGAACTGGTAAAATCATTGGCCTTTCCTGATCTGGGGAACGGTCAGGGCAGGCTTATGCACATTGAAGGATGCGTCTATTGCCGTAACGGGCCGCGGGCCGGAAAGCGGAAATGCCCGGTCTGCGGGGCGCCGCTGAGTAGCGATGAATTTCTTTTGGCCCGGATGTTTAACAAGCCCGGCCGTTCCCATGTGCATGTGTTGGGGTGCAGCCGGTGCTGGGGACCCGGCAGTAAAAAAACACCGGCGGGGGCCGCCGGCATTGCGTAGGTAAGGGCTTTCCTAAAAGTATGATGAAGGAAAGCGGAAAGAAGCCCTAAGGCTTCCTTTTAGTGTTGAACACTTCGACCATTTATTTCTACTAAATATCTAGGATAGAGTGTATTACGACGTCTTGATTCCGCATTCTCAAGTACCATTATTGGACTTGTTCGAGAACCCGGTTGGTTCTCGAACAAGTCTCCAAAAAAACGTGGATTTCTTAATAAAATCCACGTTTTTATCGTTTTTTAAGCGGAAGTTGTTCGGAAACTGAAGTTTCCGAACAACTCTATTGTGTCATTTAATCGTATATCCTCTTGAGGAAATGCTTTCTTGTCATCATCGCTTTGGAATAGCTTTTTGCGGTCTGATGTAGTTGCTAGATTTCCGTCAGTATCTATAACCCAGAATATCCCTTCCGGTTTCCTTTTTTGAGGGCTTGCTTGGTCAGCTCCCCTATAGCTATCGACGATAATTCCGGTAATGATTTTGGTGGAGGTATCGTTCTGTTAGGCGTGGGCGTTGAAAGGAATGGCAACAAGTACGAGGCTGGCGGCCAAAGGTACGACGTTATTGACCACAGGCTTGAGACCCTGTTTTATTTTTTTTGACGAAGGTTGATTTATTCGAAGAGAGATTCTTCATATTCGTTCCTTTGTTTTTTGTTGAACGGTTGGCAGAATTGAACTTTTTGCCACTGTTCTTCATCTCATACGAAATGTTATCTTATGTTATTGTTTCTTTGTGAAAATATCAAGCCTTTTTGCTTTTGTAAAAGTTGGAGAAATAAGGGCCGCTGATCGGGGTTTACCAATCGCCATACGTGGCGGCTCACCCTCGGATTTTCAACCGTTTGAGAAAGTTTCTCAAACGACTTAAGGAAGATTCTCAAACTGTTGAGGAAGATTCTCCCCCGCGGGAGGAATGTTCCTGCTCATTCAAAAACGCGCGGGAAGCGGATGACCACGATGCTGGCGTGTCCCGCCGTGCCAGTATTACGCCCCGATCCCCCGCCGCCATAGTTCACACCGGCTGCACCGTCAGAGCCGTTCCGAATGCCTCCCGTGCCGCAGCGCGCACATTCGGAAACGCCGGTAAGGTCCGTAATCCAGCCGTAGCCCGCTTGGGACAGCGTCCAGCCCGGCCTTCAACCGGTTTTAACCCGCCATTCCCCTATATTCCGCTTCTCGTAATCAAAACGTACCCCCACCTTGAACTGCTTCTTACCGCTCCCGCACCAAGGCAGCAGGTATTCCCTGCTTTCTATCTGTGCCAATGCCTCCTCAGCGCTCCCGTTCAGCTTGAACTCAAAGCAGTACACGTACTTCCGCGTCTCTACCAAACAGTCTATGCGCCCAGCCGCGGTCTGTACCTCGGACAGGCAGAACAGCCCCAGCATCCTGAACACAAGATGCACTATCGTGTGGTAGTATTTTTCTTCTCTCAACTGTATCCCGTAGGGTATGGACGCGAATATACTCCGCAGCGCTTCCATAGCCCCATCTATATTCCCTTCCGTCAAGGCCCGGGCTATCGCTACTTTTGAACCGCTCTGACCGCTGCCATTGAGAAAATGATGCAAGAGCGATTCGGCAAACGCCGCCCTTACCTCCTCGTTAGGGTAATCCAGGGTGTATACGCCGCCGCTGTAGCC
>JAIRLU010000051.1 GCA_031259215.1 Treponema sp.
GCCTCCATGCCATATCACATACAAAAAGGATTTATAGAACTGGTGTGTCTTGAATCAGCCCAGATGATAAACCGTGAATACAGTACCGGGGAGTTCAGGATAGGCCGGGGTATGTATGTTTATCGTAACCAGGGCAGGCGGGGGGAATTTGTCATTCTTCCTGGTACACCGGTAAGGGGAATCAGGATTCAGATCCTGGAAGAGTTTTACCGGGATTATTTGAAAGATCATTTCCCGGTTAAAGAATTGGACACTTCCTATTTATCCAGACTGAACAACAAACCATATACAAGTCCCGCATTACGTTTTGTTTTTGGACAAATACAACTTAGTATGCAGGCAGGTATAAATTTGGAATTATATTATGAGAGTAAAATCGCCGAGATGCTATGTCTTTTAGCAGCGGAAACGTCTTGTATACAAACCTTGTCAAAGGGCAAACGTTCCCTTTCCAGAACGGATATGAAAGCCATGTACCTGGCAAAAGATATGATTGATGGACGGATCTCCGATGCCCCCAAAGTAACGGAACTTGCCCGGTTGACGGGAAGATGTGCCACAAAATTACAAAATGATTTCCAAATTGCGTTTGGGTGTACTATCCACGAATATTTACAAAAAGCCCGCATGACGGAGGCATTATCGAAAATGACCGATGCGGAAATTCCTTTATATGCAATTTCCCATGCGGTTGGATTCAAACAACCAAGCCGTTTTACGGAAATATTCAGACGAACCTATGGCATAACCCCTAGTGAATACCGGAACTCCTTATTACAATCATGAAGTAATACTAAAATAAATTATCTTTACCGATGGAAGTCATATAGGAGTTATTTTTTTTAGGGCCAGAGGCTTACTAAACAAACTCCCCAAAACCGCCAAATAACCAGCCAATACCTCAAAAAAAGTGTAAAAATCTTAAAGGGGGCTGTCTGAAAAGTAATGGTAATCCCTTAGTTTTTTCACTCAAAGTCATGATATACTATTTCCATGAGCAAAGGAAAAAGCGACAAGATAACCTATAAGCCCTACGACCAAGGACAGCTATACCTGATTCCTCCTGGCGTGGACGAACTCATCCCGGCGAACCACCTGGTGCGACTGGTCAGCGAAGTGATAGATGAGATGGATATAGGATGGCTTTTGCGGAAATACCAGACGGGCGGCGGGGCAAGCCGGTACCATCCGGAGATGATGACCAAGGTGTTCGTGTACGGGTACATGACGAAGAGGTGCTCCAGCCGGATGCTGGCGAAAGCAGCGAGAGAGAAGGTCATGTTCATGTGGTTGGCCGGAGGGCACAGACCGGATTTAAGGACGCTGAACGACTTCCAGGGGAAGATGCTGAAAGCGAAAGGCTACATCAAGCGGGAAAACGACTTTATTGACGAGACGAAGATTGAATCGGCCGCGGGGCGGTACACCTTTGTGTAGAAACGAACGACCAGAAGCTGAACGAAAAATTGCGGGTGTACCTGAGAATGGCGGAAGACATATGGGAACAGGAGAACCAGGAGTACGGGGAAAAGGACCTGGAAGAACTTGGAGGGAAGAATGGGTTCACGAGCCGCGACGTAAAGGAGTTTGCCGGAGTATTGCGGGAAGGGCTTGAAAAACTGGATACCGCACGGGACGGGGAATGTAAAAAAAACTGAAAAGCGTGCTGAAAATGGTTGAAAAAGATGGTTTACCGAGAAAAAAGAAGTATGAAAAAGCAAAACGAACAGCCGGGGAATAGGTATTCCAGGACCGACCCTGATGCGACGTTTATGAGAATGAAAGAAGACCATCTTGGGAACGGACCGTTAAAACCGGCGTATAATATTCAAACAGGAACAGAGAACGGCTTTGTCGTTGGGTATGATATATTTCCAAACCCGTCTGATAGGAAGACCTTAAAACCGCATTTAAGAAAACAAAAGAAACGGTTAGGGCAAGATCCCAAAAGAGTCATAGCCGACGCCGGATAGGGGAGCGAGGAAAACTTTGCGTATCTTGAAAACAAACGGATACCGGCGGTAGTGAAGTATCCGCTTTTGAGGAAAGCGTAAAATGGCAGGAAGACCCGTGGAGAAGCGACAACGGGGAATACCATGAAGATCAAAATTAGTATGTCTGTCCCAATGGACATAAGGTTACTTATCGTGGGGTAAAAAAAGAAAGAACGTCCTCCGGGTAGGTGATAACCAAAGAAACATATATAGGTGAGTCCTGTAAATACTGCCGGAAAAAGAATCTCTGTAAAAGGACGAAAGGGAATCGGTGGATAGCGTGGAATGAAAAATGGCAACGGCTAAAAGGCAAGTCCCGCAAGGCATTGGAAAAACATGAAGATTTGAGGAAACAAGGATCCGTTGAAGTCGAAACGGTATTTGGTCACATAAAAGGGAACCAGGGATACCGAAGATTTCTGTTGTGGTGTAGAGACAAAGTAGCTACCGAGTGGGGATTATTTTCCCTTGGGTACGATATAAAGCAGCTATACCGGATAAACAGGCTCAAATAAGGCGTATGTTCCCATCTACAGGTTTATTATTTCAAAAAATCTTCATTTATTAGGTAAGACCTAAAACAATAAGCCTGACTAGAAAAAACTTCTCGGACAGCCCCCACGCTACAGCCTTACTCCGCCTATTCGTGAAGTTTTGCCACAGGCAAAACTCCTAAAAGACTTGCGGAGGGCCTACGGCCCGGATCAAGTCTGACGCTTCCCCCTTCTACGGGTTTCTAATTGACCGCGATAGCGGTCAACCCTGCCCCCATAACGCCCCCAAGCAGGAAAAAAATCGCTTCGCAATTTTTTTCCAATAGCGGTAGGGCCGGGGGGAGCGGGGTGGCCCCAGGCAGCTCTCCCCCTTAAACCGGGGGAAAAACAAAGGGGTCGACCTGGGTCATGGCTGGATAGCTCCAGTCATATCCGCCCGGTTTCCTATCGGGTTTTCAAGGGGTGTACACTATGTATCCCAATCAAAAGCGGTTCTACAGTCCGCAGTTTTCAAAAGCATCGGCGGTTTGCGTCCGGCGCCTTGCGTGGTTTCTCAAGGTTCCCATGCCCAAAGCGGTTGATCAAATGGTCGGCTTGCTGCCCTCCCTGTTTTCTCCGGGTGTTGTCTGTTCTTCTTGCAAAGACCAAACAAAAGGCAAAGCCTGTGCTTTTTATCAGCAAACCGCCGCAGCTGCGGCGGTTTCCGCAGTCTAGCCGCAGTGCCCCCGTATTACAGGGGGTTTTCTATGGTCTGTTATCAGGTTTTAGCGCAGTTTGCTTTTCACCAGCACAAGCGGCGGTAACAAGAGGATGACCTGGGAATCGCAAACAACCAGGTGCCGGAAGGGTCAGATGCCACTTATACCGGTCATCAGCCCCATTAATCGAACTGTTCCTACGGAACAAGCCGGAACTTTGCAGATGTGGCCAGTTTTATATAAGAGCGGCCCCCCAGACCCTCGGAAGTTTTCTATACGTTTATCTTGAGAAAAGAGCCTTAACTTTACAAGCCAGAAAAGAGCTGTTATATTAAAGACACCCTCGGTAAAGCGCTTGGGCTTTATCCAAGGAAGTCCTTTCAAAGGGGGACGAGACATGCAAGCAAGGCAGGCGCTATGGAACCAACCAATTTTTTTCCCAATAGGGCTATTCCCGTAGATTCGGCGATTGCAATCCTCCTTGAACGGATCCCGGAGCCTAAAGGATCTATGCTGTTGCCCCTGCTTGAGGCCTTGCACCGTATTGCCGGGGAAAACCGAGACGCCCGTATCGCGCTTCCGCCTTTCGATAATTCCCCTTTAGATGGGTTTGCCCTGCGCCATGCTGACAGCGCCGGAGCCGGCAGGGATAAACCGATTTTCTTACGGGTAGTCGAAACCATCTATGCCGGGGATCTTCCCCAGAAATCCCTGGCCCCCGGAGAATGCGCCCGGGTCATGACCGGCGCGGTGCTCCCTGAAGGGGCCACCTGCGTCATTCCTTTGGAGGATACGGATAATCAGCCCGATACGGTGGGGATCTTTCATGCGTTAGCAGCCCATCAGAATTACCGGTTTCACGGTGAGGTTATGCGTCAAGGACAACCTATCCTCAGGAAAGGGGAGCGAATCACCGGCGCGCATGTGGGCCTGTTGGCTGCCCAGGGATTTACCGAGATCCCGGTTTTTGCCCGTCCCCGGGTGGGGATTCTCTCCACCGGTAGTGAACTCATGAGCGGTCCTGAGCCGCTGATTCCTGGTAAAATATACGACAGCAACCGGTACCTCTTGGCAGCACGGGTATTAGCCTTGGGGGCTGAACCGGTTTGGACCTCCACCATTGCGGATGACCCCGCCCTCATCGCCCATGCGGTGGAGGAATTGCTTGAAACCTGCGACTGTATCATCAGTACCGGCGGCGTTTCAGTGGGGGCCCATGATTATATGCCCCAGGTGGGATCATACCTCGCCGCAGAGCCCTTATTTCGCCGGGTTCAGATGAAGCCTGGCGGCTGGGTTACCGCCCTGTACAAGGATACAAAAATAATCCTCTGCCTCTCGGGAAATCCCTTTGCTGCAGCTATGAGTTTTGATCTCTTGGCCGGACCAATGCTTCGCCGGCTTGCCGGTGCTGCCCCGGTCCTTCTCCAGCATATCCCCGGGGTCTTGCAAGAACCCTTCCCCAAGGCAAATCCCCAGGGACGGTTCTTGTACGCCCGGAGGGAAGGTAAGGAAGTTTTTCTCCCCCAGGCCGGGCATGTATCAGGCTCCCTGGCATCCCTCATCGGCTGTAACTGCATAGTCCAGATCCCCCCGGGAAAGGGGCCTCTGAATCCAGGAGATAAGGTAGACCTTATTCCCCTCTCAGATGGACCTGTATCCCCCTCGTGTCATCCCTTATAACCTGGATACGGGAAATAACCGAATTCAGATCTTCTGGTAAGCCCTTGTTCTGTATCACCAAATCCGCCAAAGGCAGCACCCGTGCCGCGGTAGGTTTTACCGCAGTGCCGGCGGTGTTCATCAGCATGATAAAACACCCCGGCAAAACCACCTCTCGCAGGCTGTTCGATTCACAGATGATCAGTCCTTTGGGGGGGATCTGGTCCAAAAAATGGGTGTATGCCGCTGCCATGGACCCATAGAGGGATCTGAGCCAGAATACCCGGTCGGCCCCTGCTTTAAGCAACTGGGCAGTGTCTTTGTTTGGGGATGTCCCCTGCTCTTCTTCCAAGACAAAGTCCTGGGTAATAGAGACGCAGGCTCCACAACCGGTTCCCCCTCGGGGACATAAAGCGCCTTGTTGGGCCACACTGGTAATCTTCAGCGCCACTATAGGAGCATGTGCAGGGGAACCAGGGGGAAAAGATTTCCAGGTTTTGATTAATGCCTTGGCCAGTGTGGTTTTACCCGCGTTTTGGCCAGCAGAACCGATGAGGATCATTTGAGGCGCATACAACATAGAAAGAATCCGGCCTCACAGTTCCAGTTTATGGATGATTTCTCCCAAGGCGCGTTTTACCGAGGAATCTTCCGGTAACGTAATCAGGGGTTTTCCCGCTGCATCGTATTGATAGACCAGGTCATCCTGGGGGATCACGCCGATGAGGGAAAGCTTTTGGGCTTCGATTTCTTCTTGTATACCTGCTTCCAGTTTTCCCCCAGGAGCGCGGTTAACAATGAGGCGCACCGCCTTTACCTTGAGGTCTAACTCGCCTATCATGGCAGCGATCCGCCCTGCGGCCTGGATGCCCCGCCGGGAACAGTCACTGACCAGTAGGATCAGATCCACCGGCGGGAGAATCCCCCGGCTTATGTGTTCCAGACCGGCCTCGTTGTCTACCACCATATACTTGTAGTTATTATAATATTTCCGTATCTGCTCCCGGAGCAGATCATTGACAAAGCAGTAGCAGCCTTTTCCCTGGCCTCTGCCCATTACCAGCATATCGTACTGGTCTTCCTCCACCAATGCAGAGTTGAACTTAAAATTCGCGTATTCATTTTTTGACATGCTGGGAGGAATGGGATTTTTGTCTACAAATTCTGCTGTGGCAATCTCCTCCCGAATATCTCCCAAGGTGATATCCGCTTTTACCCCCAACACCTCGTTCAGGTTGGAATTGGCATCCGCGTCTACTGCGAGAATCGGCCCTTTCCCGGTTTTGGCTAAATGATCCAAAAACAAACCACAAATGGTTGTTTTTCCCGTACCGCCTTTCCCGGCCATGGCTATCGAATAGGTCATAGATTTTTTCTCTCCATCCTCAATGTACATTCCCCTTACCATATCGTCAATAGGGAACCTGTCTATAACAGGGAAGGTGGAGATTTAAGGGCCTCTACAGGCTTAACGGTTAGATCGAAAAAAACAACTGTGAGCCAATAAAAGCCGCTATATAAGCAAGAAAGAAGATAACAATAAAAGCATAATAAGGGAAACTCCCTTTACCCTCCCTCCGTGGGGATATCTCATGTTAGCAGGGCCAAGTTCCCCACTGTCAACACGTTACAGGATAGACACGCCCAGAAACAGTTCGTGCCAAAACCGGATCCGGATCACCTGAGGCGGCTGCATACATTTGGGTCAAACGCGAAGGCGTTCATACTGGGAACCTATCA
>JAIRLU010000081.1 GCA_031259215.1 Treponema sp.
GGGGGGGGAAGGGGATAGGGGTATAAGGGTCAGACCCCCTTATAGGGAAGCGGAGACCAAAACCGCTTTTCTACTCCTGTTCCCGCTTCCCCTTGTGCCGACACCCGGATAAGGAGCGCCTATTCGCCCCGTGTTCTATAGCGGTTCCCCTGTTTGTCCCCAACAGAAAACTTCTTGGGGAAAAGTCTGTCCTAGAACAGGCAATAAATACAAATATGGGTCAAGTTTAGCTCAAGATGTAGGAACGAAGGGACGTGAGCCTGTATTCCTTACCACGCGGCCCCCCGCTACGCCCACCGCAGGTGCCCCCAGGGGGTGTAATGCCCCTGGGGAGCAGTGGTAATTCGCCATCAAAGCGCTCTTGCCTCAAGGCGGCCAGCCGCTCCCTCCGCTACTATAGTGGGAGTATCCCACGCAACTAGGGACCGCCGTGAACAGGGGGCTGCTGGCCGGCGGTTAAAGACTACCAACTGGGCTGCGTCATAAGTCCAGTTATCTGTTGGCCGACTGGAGGGGTAATATCTAATCCAGTGGGATCCGTGGTTTTGGTGTACACAACAGGATTGCCATTACCCCATTTTATATAGGTATTATTTGCATCGCTGGAGAGGGTATAGGCGGATTGTCCCCAATTATTCGACCCCACAGCGGTAAATACATTGGCGTTTCCTGAACGTATTATAAGCAGGGTATACTTTTGGTGGCTAGACGCAAGCCTGCTGCACCAAATCCCGTGGATCGTTGAACCGCTTGTCCCTTTAACCCGATCAAATATTACATCTACGGGATTTCCCTGTACGGTCGTGTCATAACCGGTTAGGGTTAGCGTATTGCCGGCGAGAGTAAGGGTATAAGCGGTTCCGCCTATAGTTACATCATTACCAGCCGTACCTCCAGCGGTCAAGTTGGTACTGTAATAGGCGACCTTAGCCCCCGCGATAGCCGTATCAGCCTCATCGGTGAATATAAAGGCCCTAGTTGGAGTAGCTCTGTTATCTACCCAGCTCCCTGTCAGCGAATTGTCGCCACCCCCGCCCCCTCCTCCGCTGCCGTCATCGGACGAGCCGTTATCACAACCGGTAAGGGTCATTCCAAATACCAGCGTGAGGGCCAGTATTCCCGTAAGAAACGTTTTGGACAACTTCATAGTCATCCTCCTTCTTGAAATGCGTGGAATTTCCACCATCATACCGCCTCCACGAGGCGACTGTATCAATAAAGAGAAGACTAAAGGCGTTGGCTTTTTCCATTACTGGATGTATAATAGCCCCGCATTCAGTTGCACCCCCGCTTCCGGTGTATCCTGGCAAGAATGAACCGGGGGCGGGGTTCTCTTTAAGAACCAATACATTACTTAATAGGTAAAGCCATGAGGGATACGCTCAGCCTACCCATCTCCACCCATCCCCTACCAAAGGCTGATAGGATACGCGGGATAGAGAAAATCGACAAAAACCCTTAGAAACTGCAGGGTTTTCCATCTTTAAACATAAGTAAATACCTCTACTTGGTCTATTATCGAAGTATATCTAAATGTAATGGAATATTCAAATAATGTCAATACCAATACAACAATAGGAGGTGGCTTATTAGGTGGAATTTTTTATGGATGAAAAAGAAATTTGTGTACTTTTGGGACAAGCCGTTAAGCGGTTTCGCAGCTGGAATAAATGGACTCAGGAATTGCTGGCTGAAAAGCTGGAAATTTCTGCAAATTTTCTGAGCAATATTGAAAATGGCAAGACTTGGGTTTCCCCAAAAACCGTATCAAAATTGGCGCTTATTTTTAAGATCGAACCCTACGAACTCTTTATGCCTGAATATGACCTATCCCCCGGTACAAGAGATATGCTTCTCCGTTATGCTCGGGAAACGGAGGAATCAATCGGTATGGTATTGAACGAACTAAAACACAAGTACCTTGCGACTCCAGGGGGGGGGGAGGGGGATAATGATGATTAACAGAGTAGCACTGCCCAGGGCTACATATCCATGGATCACCTGTTCAACGTGAGTTCGATAAAAAGAAAAAAGTCCACGAATTAACGCTCATTTTTGCGAATGCCTTAGGCAAAGAGGAGCCAATAAGATGCATAATACACCGGAGCCGCGAGACAGAGGGAATCAATACTATCCAAGACCCCTCCCCGGCCAGGCATAAGGGTCCCCGAATCTTTCATGTTTACACTTCTTTTCATTGCGGATTCCCCCAAGTCTCCAAGACAAGCGGCTATGCCCGAGATCAGTCCCAGGGCCATACCAGCCCATGCTGAGGGTACGCGCCTTGGACTAAAGGCTTCAGGAATAAAAAAAACCGCCCCTAGTCCCACGATAATAGAAGCGATAAGTCCTCCGATAAAGCCTGCCACGCTTTTATGCGGGCTTGCATGGATGATCCCCTGATTCCCCTTACCCCAGAGCATACCCGTAACCCAAGCCACAGAATCATTGGCAATCACCATAAGCAGAAACATGAGGATCACCCGGTCTGCATGGACCAAGCGGCTCATCTTGATGATCCATGCCATGAACAGGCCAGGGTATACCAGCACCGCACAACCTGCGGCAACCCGATCCATGACATCCTTGAGTTTATCTTCCCCCGCAAAAATCCGGGAAACCAGGAACCAGGAAGCCCCCAGGATAAACATCCCCGGTATGATCGGGGCTTGGAGATCAAAGCTCACCGTCAAGGTTACGGCTAGAGGATTCACCGCTCCGAGGATAAGGGCTTCTCGTACGGTAATGGGCTTATGGTTCTTTTTCAGGAACACTGCAAATTCACCGGCTCCCAGGGCACTTAACAGGATCACCACGAGATTAACCGCGAGATGGTGTTTGTAGGGCAGTAATACCACAATCCCTATCACTAGGGGAAGTCCAATCACGAACAATAAAAGCCGTTCGATAAGTTTTTTCACGGGTTTCCCCCGCCAAAGCGCCGTTCCCGCTGCTGATACGCTGAGATGGCAGCACACAAATCCGCTTCGGTCCAATCAGGCCAGAGGGTCTCTGAGAAATAGTATTCTGCATAAGCCCCTTCCCAGAGCAGGAAATTACTGGTTCGGTATTCTCCAGCGGTCCGAATGATGAGGTCCGGATCCGGAATGTCCGGGTTATCCAGGCAGCCGCGGATTCCTTCCTCGGTAATTTTTGCGGGTATCCCTTTTTCTAATTTTTCTAAAGAATCGAACCAGCGCCCCACTGCCCGAACAATGGCGTCTCTGCCGCCGTAATTCAAGGCCAGAATGACCTGTAATCCCTCAAAAGAACGGGTATCTTCACAGGCTTCCGCGAGTTCCCGGGCAATATCCGGGGGCAGACCCTCAGGATCTCCTGCATGACGGATCCGAATCCGGTTTTCCCGGTAAAAATCCAGTTCTGCCTTGAGATACTGCTTCACCAGGCCCATAATGAACCCCACTTCCTCGGCAGTACGCTTCCAGTTTTCCGTGGAAAAAACATAGAGGGTGAGGAATTTAATATGCAGATCACTGGCAGCTTTGACGATTTTTTTGGCGGTTTTAAGGCCCTCCAGATGTCCTTGGGTGCGGAGTTGTTTTTTTCTTTGCGCCCAACGACCGTTCCCGTCCATAATAATACCAATATGGCGCGGGAGGGGCGAACTCGTAAGGACTACTGATGGGGCCATGTATTGCTTTAGACTTCCATTATTTCTTTGTTTTTCTCTTCCAAAATCTGATTAACCTTACTAATGTAGGAATCGGTGAGCTTCTGCAAATCCAGCGTGTTCTTGCTTTCTTGGTCTTCCGTGATGGTTCCCTCTTTGAGCAGTTTTTTAAGCTCCTCGTTACCGTCCCGGCGGATATTCCGCACGGCTACCCGGCTCTGTTCAGCCTGGTTCTTGGCAACTTTGACCAGTTCTTTCCGCCGT
The DNA here is from genome assembly GCA_031259215.1 of Treponema sp. Lineage (GTDB taxonomy): Bacteria > Spirochaetota > Spirochaetia > Treponematales > Breznakiellaceae > JAIRLU01. Next base: position 3,896 of record JAIRLU010000081.1, read on the forward strand.
TCTTCGGTGAGAGGCGGAATGGCGATGCGTATCACCTTACCGTCATTACTAGGATTGAGGGAAAGTTCCGATGAACGGACGGCCTTTTCAATCTCCCCGATGAGGCCCTTATCAAAGGGCTGAATCACCACGAGCCGGGCTTCGGGAATGGAAATATTCGCCACTTGGTTCAAGGGAGACTTATCGCCGTAATACTCTACTCGGATCTTATCAAACAAGGACACCGAGGCCCGCCCGGTTCTTAAGGCGGCAAACCCCTCTTTAAGACTGGTAATCGTTTTTTTCATCCGTTCTTCGGATAAAGTAATAACACTCTGCATAGTTTCACTCCTCGAATCCCCCCAAAGGGGGATCTGCTGCAAATAAGGTTCCTTAGGCGCCAACTTTGAAATACAGGTACTCGACTATCTGTAAATCCGCTCCAGCCTGTTTCCCACAGTTAGCCAGGGCTTGGGCAACGCTGAGCTTCTCTTCTTTCACATAGCCCTGGTCCAAGAGGCATACATCCGACAGGTACTTGGTAAGCTTACCCTTGAGGATCTGATCGAGAACCGCGGGAGGTTTACCGGCGAGTTTTTCATCCCCTTCCAACTGTTTACGAAAAATGGCTTCCTGCTCTTTGAGGAAATCCCCTTGGATCTTGGTTCTATCCAAGGCGAGGGGATTAAAGGCCGCCACGTGCAGGGCGATACTGAAGGCAAAATCCCGCACCCCTTCCTGTTGGAACACCTCCGGTTTATCGGCCCGCAATTTGACGATGACCCCGATATTCCCGTCGCCGTGAATATACTGGGTTAGGTATTCATTATCCCCGGCGTGAACCACCTGAATCCGCCGGAGGCTCATGTTCTCCCGGATCTTGGTGGCCAAATCCGTTACAAGCCCCCGCAATTCCTCATTCGGTTCAGTATAGCCCTGGTCCAGGATACGGTCGGCCAAAAGGCCCCCCAGGGCGATGAACTCAGGGTTCCGGGCTACGAAATCGGTTTCACTGGCCAATTCAACCAGAACCGCAGTACGGTCCCGAATGGTAATAAAAACCTTACCTTCGTTGGTTGCTCGGTCCATCCGTTTTTCCACTGCGGCCAAGCCTTTTTCTTTTAACCGTTTTTCCGCCTGGTCAAAATCCCCTCCGGTCTCAACCAAGGCGTTTTTACATTCCATCATACCGGCACCGGTTTTTTCCCGGAGCCGTTTAACATCCCCCGCGCTGATTCCCATGACATCCTCCCTTGGCAATTGCGTTTCCCCTATTCCTCTGCATAGACCTTATCCACATCCACCGACAGTTCCTCTTCCTCCGCCGCTTGCGTCTCCGCAGCTTCATGGCCTCCAGGGGTCCCCGATGAATAGGCCTCGATATCAATTTCCCGGTCCTCTTCCTTGATGGACACATCAGTCAGGATGGCTTCCATATCCTCGTCCTCATCCCCCAAGGTTTCAATGATCTTGAGCCCCACCTCGTTATCCGCTTCCACCACCGCGTTAGCGATGATCTGGGTAAACAAGGTGATCGCCCGGATGGCATCGTCGTTGCCGGGGATGGGGTAATCAATACCCTCAGGATTGCAGTTGGTATCCACCACCGCGATGATGGGTATACCCTGGCGTTGAGCTTCGGCTACGGCAATGGCTTCTTTACGGGTATCAATGACAAAGAGGATCCCCGGCAGTTCCTTCATCTCCTTGATGCCCCCCAAGTTTTTCTGCAGCTTGGACCGCTCTTTTGCCAGGGCGGCAATTTCCTTCTTGGTGAGATTTTCAAAAGTGCCGTCTACTTCCATCTTTTCCAGTTTTTTAAGCCGAAGCAGCGACTTTTTTATGGTAACAAAGTTGGTAAGCATCCCACCAAGCCAGCGGTTATTGACATAATACATACCGCACCGTTCTGCTTCTTTTTGAATTGCCTGTTGGGCCTGCTTTTTAGTGCCTACAAACATAACCATCTTACCGCCGGCTACGGTTTTCCGGACCACATCATAGGCGTCTTTGATTGCCTGAATGGTCTTTTGCAGATCGATGATGTGAATGCCGTTCCGTTCTGCGAAGATGTACTTCTTCATCCGCGGATCCCAGCGTTTTACCTGATGGCCGAAATGAACTCCCGACTCAAGCAGGCTTTTCATGGTAACTACCGCCACAATTTCCCCCTGTCCGCCCTTCCGCAAGTAGTCCCGCCGCAACGGGGCACTTTTGAGGGGCGCCTTCCCTGTGTCTCACCGCCCAAAGGCAGCGGAAAATAGGTAGAAAAGCATAAGCCTTTCTACGATTACGTATGTTGATCGGCTAGGAATTCCCGTAAGGATAGCCATTCTCTTTTAACATGACATAAAACTCATGGATTGGCAAGCCCACGATGGAACTATAGGAGCCGTTTATCTTGGATATGTAACACCCGGCCAAGCCCTGGATTTTATAGGCCCCCGCAACCCCTTGCCACTCTCCGGTATTAAGATACCATTCTATCTCCTCTTTTGAGAGGCCCGCAAAAAACACGGTGCTTACCACGGATCGGCAATCAATGGCCTTGGCCCGGCTCCTGCTGTTAAACAGGGCAACCGCGGTTACCACCTCATGGGAACGGCCCTGCATTTTTGAAAGCATCCTTTGGGCATCCTCCCTATCCTTGGGTTTTCCGAAGATCTCCCCATCCACTGAAATAATCGTATCCGCTGCACAAATCCAGGGAGGAATTCTCCCTGCTAGGAGATCGAGTATTTTATTAATCTTCCGGATTGCCATATTTTCAGCAATCTTCCGGGGATCCGAAATCCCTTCATAATCTTCATCTATCAGAGCAGGCATAATACTGAAAGGTAGATTCAGGAGACGGAAATATTCCTGCCTTCTTAATGAACCAGAGGCTAAAATGATAGGTTCCATGGGGTTACCGCCTTTCGTTGACATTCCCTCTCCTTAGTATCCAGGATATATAAAAGAGGGCTGGTTTGAAATTAACCGAGTTTTACAAGAAGTTCAAGAACCACTGAACTCAGGGCCCTTACCGAATCATACCGGAGCATCCTCAAGATTGTCCGGTCTTTTTTGAAAATTCTCCCTTGTTTTTTGAAAATTGTCCGGTCTTTTTAAAAAAATTCTCCGGTGATTGCTAATTCAGGAACCGGCTAGTATTTTTCTTTGAGTTCGACCCGTTCCACCTGGGCTTTGGTTTTAAGGGCCGTTACCAGCTTGGCAATATCCACCGTATCGGGAATTCCTACGAACAGCTGGAGCCGGACCCCCTTACCTTTCCCCCTGTCTTTGCCTTTGCCGATCCCCTGGGCCACATCCATAGACAAAACCCGGACCCCAAAGGACTGCAGAATTCCCAGAGAATCCTGCAGTTCCGGGAGTTCTGGATTATCCGGGGTAAAGGTTATTTCCAGCAGTTTATTCCGTTCCCGGGGGAACAGCCGGGCTTCCAGGGGATTCAAAAGGATGAGGGTAATCAGGATGATAACCAGGGTAATCCCTGCGGCGAGGAACATCCCCGCGCCAATGGCCAAGCCCACCGCGGCGATAAGCCAGAGGGATGCCGCAGTAGTAAGCCCCCGGATGTTGTTTCCCAGGCGGATCATGGCCCCGGCGCCCAGGAAGCCGATACCGGACACCACCTGGGCGGCGATCCTGCCGGGGTCTCCGTTTTTCATACCCGTGAATTCCTGGGGGAGCCAAATGGAAAGCAGCATAAGGAGGGTGGCTCCGGTGGCAATCAGAATGTGGGTCCGCAAGCCCGCGACCTGGTGCTGGCTGGCCCGCTCAAGCCCGATGATCGCCCCGGCGACGAAACCCAAACCCAGGCGGATAAGCATATCCAGTTCAGTCATGGGAAGCCGTGCTTCCTGCTTGTGCCTTGTGGGGATCCGCAAGGGGCCTTTTATATGAAAGGTAGTTCATCGTATTTCTACTATAAAACCAAGGGGGTTTGTAACGCAATGGTTTTGGTTACACCAAGGGCGCTCAGGAAAAAAACAGGAGAAAACCAGGGGAATATATGCCTAAACATACCCTTGACAAAGAGAAGGGAATTTGATAACATGTCTTCCATGATTCCCGTGAATTCTGTCTATATTACCCCCCCCTCCCCCCAGACATAGAGCGTAATCTTTTTCATTTTTTCGCTTTCATGCTCTTTTCCCCGCTAAAACCTCCCCCAAAACCGGGGATTTTCTCTATTTTTATTTTTTCCTTTAGGAGGAATCCTATGAACAAGAGCTACTTTTTCCGTAGACTCTCCCGCGGCTTGCTTGCGGCCTTGGCCCTGGCATGTATGTTTACCGGTTGTCCCACCAACACCGAGGACACCGATGAACCCACCACCTACACCGTAACCTTCAATACCAACGGCGGCACTGCGGTTGATGCGGTACAGGTAGAAGAAGGGAAGACGCTTACCAAGCCCGGGGCTCCCGCCAAGACGGGATACACCTTTTCCGCCTGGTATAGAGATGCGGGCCTCACCG
>JAIRLU010000134.1 GCA_031259215.1 Treponema sp.
GCCCCGGTTTCCCCGTCCACATCGTTCCCCGTGTGGACGGCTCGTGTAGAAAACCCAAATTCTTGTCCGTAAATTCGCTTTTCCATAGTCCTATTAATACTATCGGAAATAGAGAATAACAGCAAGACCTACGCTAAGAAGCAGGGGAATTCCCGCATAATCACCGGTTCTGATACAACTTTTTGCAAAAACGGCAAATTTTGCGTAGCAAAACAATGAAAAAAACTCGTTCCATCCCTAAGAAAAATGGAATACAACTTTTTAAAGAATGGCGGTCATTATGTGTACAGCACCCGGCATCCCGGCTTGAAAGGGGCGCTATAAGCAGCGGGGGATTTACATCAGACCCTGTCCCCACCTGTTCCAGGTCCGGCGGCTCAGTACACTGCACGATAAATGCACATTGTCATACTTTCAGAGACTTTAGAACATTTTCAAAAGACGTACTTCCACATTAAAGGAATTACCTTCGCGACACGAGGGACTCGAACCCCCTACCTGCTGCTTAGAAGGCAGCTGCTCTATCCAGGTGAGCTAGTGTCGCATAGAGCCCAGGGACAGGGTATCAAGCAATCCGCCTTAACCATACCATACCTGAGGAAATTATGGAAGCCCCTATCCTCCGGCCCACACGTTTCTATGGGTTTAGCCTAGACCCCCATAAGCCCGGTAAAAATTCGCGTCTATAAGAGATTCCAGTGTATCTTCACAGGAATGTCCAAAATCACGGCGAAGCCGGGAAACTACCTGGAGTATGACAGGAAGATCCTGCCAACGGGAAAAAGCAAATCCCCGGAGCGGCTGATAGGGAGTATCAGTTTCTAGAAGTACCCGATTCAAAGGAAGCCCTGCACAGGAACGTATGGTTTCCTTACGCCCCCCTACCAGGGAGGTTCCAAAGGAAAAATACGCATTGATCCCCTGCCTCAAGAGGGCTTCCCCTTCCCCCAAGGTACCTGAATAGGCATGGAAGATCACCCCAGGCAATCTTTTCAAGATCTGCTTGTAGGCAAATACCTTGTGCATGGCTTTCCGTACATGGAGTACGAGGGGAAGCTGCCGGGTAAGGGCCAGTTCCAGGTGTACCTTAAAGAGGTCGTCCTGGATGGCCTCGGTATTCCGAAAGGCAGGGTTGTACAGATCAAATCCGGTTTCCCCAATCCCCTGGATCCGCTTTTCCACAGCCAAGGTTTCCATGAAGTTGAGGAGGGAAGCAAACCTGGGTATGACTACACGGTTCTGTTCTGCAGCTACAGCAGGAAGCTGGGGATGGAGGGCAAAACACAGGAATATCCGAGGCGCCCTATCCCGCTGGGCATTCCGGGCAAGTTCCTCATGGCAGGTAAAATCCTCGCGGTTCCAGGCACTGGCCGCCAAGACAATCCCCAGCCGCCGCCGTTCCTGTTCCGCTTGGGGAGCCTGTTTTAGGAGATCCGACAGGTGACCATGAGCATCCGTAGCCATAGACCCTCCCTCAAATGGGGCTGCTTTGGGGCAGGTATGCACGGGTTTTTTCGGTTCCGCATATCAGAACTACCTTAAGTCTTTATGTAATACGGCTATTCCCACAGGAAGAGCTACTATGAAGGTACATAGATCCGCAATAGGAATGCAAAGCTGTACTCCCCACACCCCCAGGATGGGCACCAAGGTAACGATCAGGGGAATCAGAAACAGTCCTTGCCGGGCAAAGGCTAACAAGCTGGCAGGGACCGCCTTACCTATGGTCTGGAGCATCATGTTATTAAGTACTATCCAGCCTGCTAGGGGAAAGGTAAAACACTGGATCCTGAGCGCCCGGGCGCCTATACGTATGACTTCAGGGTCATCTTTGCGAAAAAGACCGATAATATGCGGCGCTTCTATAAAACAGAAGATTCCTAGAATCGTGAGTACCACCGTGGAGAGTCGAACACAAAACCAAAACGCGCTTTTTACCCGGTCGTACTGTTTGGCTCCATAGTTAAACCCGCATACCGGCTGAAATCCTTGACCAAAACCTATCAAGGCGGAACTGGCCATGAAGAAAACCCGGTGCACAATGGCAATAGCCGCGATAACCCCATCCCCATAGGGACCTGCAGCCTGATTAAGGAGCATGGTGGAAAGGCTCAATAAGGTTTGTCGTAAGAGGGAAGGAATACCGCCTCGTACTATTTCCTTATACTTCCCCAAGGTCAACTCACAATTCCGCAGCAGGATGGGCACCCGGTCTTGACCGGTATCGCAGATTATAAAAAGTACGATACCACTGAAGATTTGGCTTATCATCGTGGCCAAAGATGCGCCTTTCACGCCCAGATGCAATACGAAGATGAACAAGGAATCCAAGGCAATGTTTACGATTGCACCGCTGGTCATGCCGATCATACCGAGAAGGGCCTTCCCTTGAAAGCGGAGGAGGTTATTAAGCATAAAGGAACTGACCATGAAGGGAGCGGCCAGGAGGATATACCCCAGGTAGTCCCGGGCATAGGGTAAGATAGTATCGGTGGCACCCAATACACGGGCAAGGGGTGATAGAAATACCCTGCCGGTTATGGTAATCACGAGACCGATACCGAAAGCGGTAAAAAAACCGGTGGCCGCCATTTTTTCAGCATCCTGGGTGTTTTGTGCACCCAAAGCCCGGGAAATAGAGTTCCCCGCGCCGTGGCCAAAGAAAAATCCCACCGCCTGAATGATCGCCATCAGGGAAAAGCTTATCCCTACCGCGGCAGTGGCACTCGTCCCCAAGGAACCTACAAAATAGGTGTCTGCCATATTGTACAGGGCAGACACCATCATAATGATGATGGTGGGAAGGGCCATGCGACAAATCAGTTTCTGTATCGGCTCCGTAGTCATCCGTTCAAACGTATCGGCCACCGGCCTGCTCCTTTTACCCGGATCCCCCTGGGGCAAGGTACAAGTGCCCGGACCAGGGAAAAGGGTATCTTTAAAAACAGTAAAACAAAACCAATAAAAAAGGTAGTATTTTATAATCCAATTTTTTTGTAACCCCGAGTACACCCGTGCCATGAGGTTATCAGATCATTTCAGGTTTTGCCGTTCCTATCTGTTGCAGACCTTAGGGGGATTGTGATATGGTTAAAAGAATAACAGAAGAAGGTTAGTACCCTGGGGAGGGGAGTTCTTTTCGTAAACATCCATGACAAGGCCGGATTTCGGTCCTTGGGGATTTGGTAACGGCGATTACGAGATCCTATCTGTATGAAAATACAGAAAAAAGACAAAACCCCCACACTCCGAGGTAAAAAACTTCTCCAGGATCGGGGGCTTTTGTGTTTAAAGGTTTAGGGTTAACCAGGCGAGTACAGCGCATATTATCTAACCATGCCCATGAAGAGGGGCGTCGTTTCAATGCAGACCAGCTCATGCCTGAACATATTATTATCGCACTGCTTAAAGACGGATCAGGAACTGCTTCCAAGGCCCTGATATTTCTCAGGATCGATTTGCTGGAATTCAGGCGTACCCTTGAGAAGGGGATGCCCCGTATGGGGACCACGATTTATGGGGATGTTCCCCTGTCAAAACGGACCCAAACCATGCTCGATATGGCTGTGGATGAAGCTCATTCCATGGGAAACGTGTATATCGGTACGGAACATCTCTTGTTAGCAGCTATGCGGGAGCAGAATTCTATCATTCAGGTATACCTGGATGAGCGGGCAGTGGATCCGGATATGTTCCGGGTGGTGGTGCAGACCACTTTTAACCGTGCTTCCCATGCGGAAGCAGAAGAGTATGAAGATGCAGGGGCATGCGTAACCCGTTGCTCCTGTCCTGATGAGGTCAGAGACGGGATACCAGCCATTCCCATTTCTCGGATAAAACCTGCTACCTATCCCTCCCTTACTCCTATCCTGGACAGCTATTCCCGGGACCTCACCGCTCTTGCCCGAGGGGGTAAGCTGGATCCAGTGGTAGGGAGACAGAAAGAGATTGACCGGGCGATCCGGATCCTGGTCCGGCGAACCAAGAATAATCCGATCCTCGTGGGGGAGCCTGGGGTGGGAAAGACCGCGATTGTGGAAGGCCTGGCTCAGCTTTTAGTCCGGGAAGATGCCCCTGAAACCCTGGCAGGCCGGCGGATTCTTTCGCTGGATCTGGGTGCCGTGATAGCCGGTACTAAATACCGGGGGGAATTTGAAGATCGCTTCAAAAAAATCATGAAGGAAATATCCCAAACCGGGAATGTGATTTTGTTTATCGATGAAATTCACACTATTATTGGGGCGGGAGGCGCGGAAGGGACCATAGATGCTTCCAATATGGTTAAACCCGGTCTTTCCCGGGGTGAGCTTCATTGTATCGGGGCGACTACCTTGACCGAATACCGCAAACATTTTGAAAAAGATCCTGCTTTGGAGCGGCGTTTTCAAATTATCGCCGTAGATGAACCGAGTTTTGAGGAAACCTTAGAAATCCTTAAAGGGATACAAAAGTACTATGAGGAGCACCATCAGGTACAGTACACGCAAGAGGCGGTTCATACCGCGGCAAAACTCGCCCAACGGTACATTACCGATCGGTACATGCCCGATAAGGCCATTGATATCCTTGATGAAGCCGGGGCTATGAAGCGGCTGGGACTCAAAGGAGATCCCCCTGAAATTACCGGCATTGAGGCTGAACTGTTTCAGTTGATCACGGAAAAAACCGCCATGGTTTCTGCTCAGGATTATGAGCAGGCCGCCCAAGTACGGGATAAGGTGCGGAATCTCCGGACTCAGCTTGAATCAGTCCGTCGTGCCTGGGAACGGGTTGCGGATAACCACGTCCCCCTCGTGAAAGAAGGGGATATTCGCCGGGTGGTGTCTGAAATTACCGGAATCCCCCTGATGCATTTGGAAGAACAGGAATCAAAACGGCTGCTCACGATTGAGGCAAAATTGCATCAGCAGGTCATCGGCCAGGAGGATGCGGTGCGACGGATTGCCCAGGCTATACGGAGATCCCGGGCCGGGATCGCTTCACCAGATCGGCCCTTGGGTTCGTTCATATTCTTAGGGCCTACGGGGGTTGGAAAAACCCTGTTAGCCAAGCGCCTTGCGGCATATCTGTTTGGTACCGAAGAGTCCCTCGTCCGGATTGATATGTCCGATTATATGGAAAAACATAATACTTCCCGGCTCGTGGGCGCCCCGCCAGGGTATGTGGGATACGAAGAAGGGGGATTTTTAACTGAACGAATCCGAAGGAACCCCTACCGGGTGATACTCTTTGACGAAATTGAAAAGGCCCATCGGGATGTATGCAACCTCTTGCTGCAGGTCCTTGAGGAAGGGGAACTCAAGGATACCTTGGGCCATACGGTTAGTTTCCGCAATACGGTGATCGTTATGACCAGTAACGTCGGAATACGGGAGATTTCCCGGGATTCCCAGCTCGGCTTTGGCATGGGGACCGGGATCATGGGCCACAAAGAGATAAGTTCTTTTGCCTTGGCAGAACTGCGCCGCCTGTTTAACCCGGAATTTATCAATCGTCTGGATGATGTGGTGGTATTCCATCCCTTGGATATGAAGCAGGTAGAAGCCATATTGGATATACAGCTTGAAGTGCTTTCCCGGCGCCTGGCGGAACAGGGTTATGGACTTAAAATTATGCCCGCAGCCCGGCGGATCCTCCTTGAAAAAGGCTGGGATCCAAAATACGGGGTCCGGCCGCTCCGGCGGACCATTCAGAAAGAACTGGAAGATCCTCTTTCCTTCTTTATATTAGAATCAGGGATTCCGGGAATGGTTCTTATTGCCGACGGCCGCAAAGGTACCATATCCCTCAGGCATGAGGGAGCCTCGGTACGGAACAGCCGGGCTGTACCAACCCTGGCAGCTCAACCGGTTCCTTAACGAAAATCGGAGAACAAGCATTGCAAGAGAGACACGAAAACCTGCGTACATTACCCATCGCGGGAACCACTACAAGGATCACCCTCGCCCCTTCCAAGATCATTGCGGTGGGGCTTAATTACCGGGACCATGTGCAGGAAGGTATTGCGGCCCGGCCCGCTCCGTTTTCCATCCCCCTGGAGCCGGTGTTATTCGCTAAAACTCCGAATGTGCTTATTGGACCTGGAGAACCTATCGTCCTTCCCGGCCATATTAAGGACTATCATTTTGAAGCAGATCGGACCGATATAGAAGCGGAATTGGCGGTGATCATCGCCAAGGGCGGGAAACATATTCCCCTGGAAAAAGCCTTCGAGTATGTGCTGGGGTATACCTGTTTCAACGACGTGAGTCAGCGGAACATACAGAACGCCGATGTTTCAGGATGGTTCCGGGGTAAGTCATTTGATACCTTTGGACCCATAGGCCCGGTACTGGTCCTCCGCCACGATATAAAGGATCCTCAGCATCTGGCTATCGGTTCCCGGATTAATGGGGTGGTGAAGCAGTCAGGAAATACCCAGGATATGATCTTTTCAATCCCTTTTTTAATTTCCTATATATCCCGGAACTTCACCCTAGAGGAAGGGGACATCATCGCCACCGGTACCCCCCAGGGGGTTAGTCCTATTCAGGGTGGAGATAGGGTAGAAATAGAGATTGAAGGGATTGGTATATTAGACAATCCGGTAGTGCAAGAGTGATGATGAAATCAATAAGCCTGTTTTGTTTCCTTTGGACGCCCCTGTTTTATCTATGTTGGTCTGCCCTTTCTTCAGGAAAAGATATGGGCATCGAGGGTATTGGGGCCCTGTTGTTAGGAAGCATCCTGGGGTTTGTGCTGTTTTTTCTTGGTCCGCTGATGGAACCCGGCGGGTTTGACCGCACCCGGTGGATAAGCGGCTTCGTGGATATGGTCAGTGTGCCGGTGCTGTTGCCCCTGTTGCTGTATGGGGTGTTATGCTGCTTCGGGACTTCAGGAACCTGGGTTAATGCGGCGAGTTTTGCTCTCCTCTGGCTTATCCCTGATCTGGCTATCCATACGGTAAGCTGGAGCGTTCAGAACCAGCCGTTTCTCCTGATTTTAGTGCCCCTATTGCGAACCGCCCTGGCAGTGGGGATACCCTTTTTGGGGGGCCTGCTGATGACGAGAAAGCCCGGGCTGATCCTGGCCGCTATCCTAGGCATTACCGGCTTGCCCTTGGCGGGAACCACGAGCTATTGGGCGTTCTTTTGCCAAAGCCCCCTATTGGGGTATGTTTGTTTTGGTATTACGGTGATTCCTTTGGGAGCTGCCATAGGGATGTGGTGGTACAAGACCGGCGCTATGAAGTCTGTCTAAGCTGCCTTTGCTACGCCATAAGCAGGATCCTTTTGGAGAGAAAGGGAGTTTTTTCGATACCCTTGAATCGAGGGTTTGCAGATGTACGAATCTATCCCTACATAACCAAGGAGAACCCTCTGATAAAAGAACAGGCGGGGAACCATGAAACAAAAGGAAGCCTGGAAGATAACCGACGCATTTTGGGAAAAAGCAATGTCTTCAATTCTCGAAGGAGGCTTACACAGGGGACTTTGGAGTTCGGATCCCCGATAGTTCCCCTCAGAATAACACGAGTTCCTCTTGAGAAAAAGTACCTGCCCTTTCCCTGCTCGAGCTAGACCTTCGGCTGCTCTCTGGTTATGCTTGAGGTAATGAACACGACATTTATCGAGTCTTCCTTTCCTGATGGAGGATATAGCCCAGGGTATGGATATGATTTTATCCCCGCGGCTTACCTTCCTCCAGGGGAAGATGAATATTACCTGCGTAACCAGCAGCTAGAAGCGTTGTATACACCTCCCCCCGGATCCTTGCATAAGGATCGCCGGCAGGACCACTATCGTCCTTTATTACCCGAAGAAATCCGCGTCCTTGAAGCCCAAGGCAATAGCTGCGCAGCCTGGCATGATGTATGGGTGACAGATGGATTTAATCCCTCTTTGGTCAAGCACTGCGTCTTTGCAGGATATGTCCGTATCGGATCCCTGGATGCAGGGTTTCTGCGATACCATGATTATATGCTGCCTGTGGGCATCAGTCACAGTCGCATTATTGCCTGCGACATTGGGGACCGGCCTGCCATCCACGACTGCCGGTATCTATCCCATTACCTTATCGGCGATGGGGTTATACTGAGTTCAATCAATGAAATGGATACCACCAATCATGCCAAGTTCGGTGAAGGCATCCTCAAAGATGGGGAGGATGAACCTATCCGGGTGTGGATTGACCCCTTAAACGAAGCAGGGGGGCGCGGCGTCCTTCCTTTTCTCAGGATGATCTGTGCAGATGCGTACCTGTGGGCAGTGTACCGGGAGGATACGCGGCTCATGGATGCCTTTAAGCGGATAACCCAGCGTTCCGTAGATTCAAGGCGGGGATATTACGGGACTATTGGCCACGGAACGGTGATCAAACATTGTCATGTGCTTAAAGATGTGCGCATTGGGAATGGGGCATACATCAAGGGTGCGCATAAGCTTAAAAATATTTCGATACAATCAGATCCTCGAGACCCGACCCAGATTGGCGAAGGGGTTGAACTGGTAAACGGTATCATTGGTTACGGGTGCCGGGTGTTTTACGGTTGCAAGGCCGTGCGGTTTGTGTTGGGGAATAATTGTAATCTTAAATACGGTGCCCGCTTGATTCATTCAATTTTGGGGGATAATTCCACAGTCTCCTGTTGTGAAGTACTCAATAACCTCGTCTTTCCTGCCCATGAACAGCACCACAACAACTCGTTCTTAATAGCCGCCATGATCCTGGGCCAGTCAAATATGGCTGCAGGAGCTACTGTAGGCTCCAACCACAACAGCCGAGGGAATGACGGTGAAATCATTGCAGGCCGGGGATTTTGGCCAGGTCTTTCGAGTACCCTCAAACATAACAGCCGTTTTGCAAGTTACACCCTGATTGCCAAAGGGAATTATCCTGCAGAACTGCATATTCCCCTGCCCTTCAGCTTGATTACCCAAAGTACCGGTACTACTCAGCTGGAAGTGATGCCTGGGTATTGGTGGATGTACAATATGTATGCTTTGGAACGGAACAGTTGGAAATGCCGGATCCGGGACAAGCGGCACTACCAGGTACAGCATATCGAAACCGCGTACCTGGCCCCGGATACGGTGGCTGAAATCATCCAGGGTCTGAACCTGTTGGACGTATGGGCACGAGCAGCAGGATACACAAGCCTCCAGGACCTGCCTGATGAAGCCCCCTTACTGGTAGGGAAACGGACTTTGGAACGTTCAAACCGGCCGGTTACGATTATCAAGTCCCGGCAAGGGCTTAGGGCCTACCGTGAAATGCTCCTGTACTATGGGGTGAAAACTTTGATAGACTTTTTTGCCTTGTCTGAAACTGGGCAGGGTGGAGCGGATACAGGGCGCTGGGATTTTCTCCGGTTTCAAGAGGCGTATCCTGATCCGGTCCCCTTGGCCTGGATCAATCTAGGAGGACAACTGGTGCGCGAAACCAAGGTTGATGCCCTCCGGGAAGCTATCCGGGAAGGGGAACTGACTACGTGGGACCAGATACACGCTGCGTATGACCGCTTCTGGCAAGAATACCTGTTGGATAACGCGTTGAATGCCCTGCAGGTACTCCGGTTTTTACAAGCCGGTCATGCGGATACGGGGGCCCCCGCTACGAGTATCACCAAGGAGCGTTGGAATGGCTTGCTCGATGAAGGAGTACGGATCCGCTCCTTCATCGAAGACCAGGTGTATAAAACCAAGCTCAAAGATTATCTCGATCCTTTTCGCAATAGCACCTACCGAAACAGTGCCGAACGGGACGCGGTGCTTGGTCATGTCGATGCTAATCCCTTTGTGCAGGAGGTCAAGGCTGAAAGCCGGATCTTTTTTACCCATCTCGAGGCGGCGCGGCTTTGAGGAATATCCAGGGATCCGCAAAGCATACTGGTGAAACTCCGCCTTGGGGCCACCCTGCATGGTCAAAGTCGTGCAGTGCGTGGGGTAGACCCTACGAGCGGGCATCCATAAGCCCTCCTTTTTAGGAATATGAGGGGACACAGGTCCCACGTCGGACAAGCTCTTCAGAATACAGCAGCCATCCGTATAATTATACAGCAAATACCAAAAAAACGAAGAAAAAGCATAGAAACTGTATAAACATACTTGATTGTTTTATCCATTCTGGGTATCCTTCGGTATGATCAACGAGAAGGAGGGAAGGCTTCTCAAGCTAGAGGATCAAACGAGTAATGGAGTACTACGATGGCAGTGCCGCGAAATAAGGTACCCGTACAGGGATCACCTGCTCAGGAAACCTGGGAGATAGCAATCAATACAGAGGAGCCTCAATCCCGGATCCTGGTTCTCCTCCTGATTCTAGGGGGAATGGTGCTTATAGGGATTCTGGCAGCTTTAGGGGTAATAAACCAATATATCCAGAGTGTGCTCATGTCCATCGGTATTAATATCATCTTTGCTTCGAGCCTCAACATCGTCAACGGATCCATGGGGGAGTTTTCTTGCGGTCATGCGGGATTTATGGCGGTGGGGGCTTATGTGTCTTCGGTGTTGTCCCTGATCTTATTCACCGATAATAAATTCTTTGGCCCTCCTCTGGTTCCTCCCCAGACCGCGGTGTTCCTGTTTCCGGTGGTCATTATCATAGGGGGTATCATCGCAGCTTGTACGGGCCTCCTCGTGGCTATTCCTTCATTCAAAACCCGGGACGATTACCTGGCTATTATTACTATTGCGGCGAATTACATCATCATGACCCTTATTAATAACCTGGAAATCCTGGGGGCCAGTCGGGGGCTCATGGGGATGAAGGCCACGGTGTTTGCCATGACCGATCTGATTCCCCTGCCCTGGATGCTCCTTTGGATCATGGTTTTTGTGATTCTCTCGGTGGGGGCTATCAAACGCCTCATGGGTTCGGTGTTAGGCAAGGGAATTGCCGCGATCCGGTACGATGAAATTTCCGCGGAGATCATGAGTGTGGATACGAACCGGATAAAGCTCCTGGCCTTCATGTTTTCATCCGGTCTTGCAGGAGTTGCAGGAGGTCTTTTTGCCCACCTCCTGGGGTTCATCAATCCCAGCTCCTTTAATATCATGAAATCCACTGAAGGGATGGTCATGGTCTACCTGGGAGGAATGGGTTCCCTCTCAGGGTCGGTACTTTCTGCGGTGTTTTTTACCTTCTTGTTGGAACTCCTGCGGCCCCTGCAAATTCTCAAGTGGGTGTTTATTCCTCTGCTGCTGATTCTGCTCATGCAATTCAGGCCGGAAGGTATCTTGGGGCATCGGGAACTTTCGGATGTGTTTCCTCAACTCCAGAGGTTTACCGGATCTGCGCTCAGAAGAAAACCGCAGTCGTCCTCTACCCGGAAGAAGGGTATGTGAGGAATACATTGAAGAAACATGGAGGGAAATTATGGATACACATGTGGAAATAAAGAACCTGACCCACCGTTTCGGCGGTCTTCAGGCCTTGACGGATCTCAACCTTACCCTCAGGAAAGGGGAGATAGCCGGTTTAATCGGCCCCAATGGGGCAGGGAAGACGACGGTTTTTAATCTGGTGAGTGGATTCTATGTTCCCTCTGAGGGACATATCATGGTCGCAGGGGTCCGGATCAACGCCAAAAGGCCCCACGAGATAGCAGCCATGAAGATCGGCAGGACCTTTCAGAACATCCGGCTCTGGAGTGAAATGACCGTGTTGGATAATATCCGGATCTCTCAGCACTATCATCTGGGTTACACCGTGGCGGATGTGTTCTTCCGTACCAAGCGGTATCGGGCCCGGGAAGCGGCGATCACTAAAACGGCCCGGGAACTGTTACAGGTCTTCAAACTCGTGGATCTGGCCGATGAATATCCGAAAAACTTACCTTATGGTATCCAGCGCCGGGTAGAAATTGTACGGGCCCTTTCCCTGGAGCCGGCTTTGCTCATGCTGGATGAACCTGCTGCAGGTCTCAGTACGGCGGACACCATCGAGCTTATTGAGTATATCCAATGGATCCATGAGACCTTTAATTTAACCATCTGGATGATCGAACACCAGATGGAGGTTATCATGAGTCTATGTCAGAGCATCTCGGTGATTGACTTTGGCCGGGAAATAGCCTGGGGAACCCCGGAACAGATCAGAACCAATCCTGAGGTGATTAAAGCCTACCTTGGAGATGGGGCCATATAATGGCCCGTAATCTAAAAAAGCATCATCTCCAGAAGATATTGGACTTGTTCAATAACCCGGTTGGTTATCGCGGACCTTAGTCCGACACAAGTCTTGCAAAATGCTCCGCATTTTGCTGTTTTTTAAGCGGAAGTTGTTCAGAAACTGAGGTTTCTGAACAACTCTATTGCCAAGGGGGGGTCATGCTGCTTGAAGTTAAGAATCTGAAGGTGGCTTATGGAAATATCGAGGCATTGCACGGTATTTCCTTTGCCATTGATACCGGTGAGATCGTTACCTTAATCGGCGCTAATGGGGCAGGGAAGACCTCAACCCTCTTGAGCCTAGCCCGGCTTCCCCGGCCTGAAGGTCCCTTGGTTTCCGCAGGGGACATTGTATATGAAGGGGCGAGTCTCCTTAAAACCGAAGCCCATACCCTTATCCAGAACAAGATGCTGGTCCTGGTCCCTGAAGGGCGGCATATCTTCGGGAATCTCACGGTGGAAGAAAATCTGCAGATAGCCACCTATCCGCACCGTCGGGATATTAATCGAGCGGTGATTACCGGAGAGATCCTGGAATTGGTATACACCTTGTTTCCCCGGCTCTATGAGCGGCGAAAACAGCGAGGGGAACTGTTAAGCGGCGGTGAACAGCAGATGTTGGCAGTAGGCCGGGCCCTTATGACCGGCAGCAAGATGATCATGCTGGATGAACCTTCCATGGGGCTTGCACCTAAGCTCATGTATGAGATGTTCCGGGCTTTAAAGCAGCTTAATTTTGTCAAGCACCTTACCATTTTGGTAGTGGAACAAAACGCCAAGGTTGCCCTGGATTTTGCAGGTCGAGGGTATGTGCTCAAAACCGGGGAGATCATCGCCGCAGGTTCTTCGGAAGAACTGGCGGCAAACCCGGATGTGAAAAAGGCCTATCTGGGCAGTTAGGGAAGGCGGGCGTTCATTGGACTTGTTCAATAACCCGGTTGGTTATCGCGGACCTTAGTCCGACACAAGTCTTGTAAAATGCTCCGCATTTTGCTGTTTTTTATCGAAATTTGTTCGAAAACTGAAGTTTTTGAACAACTCTATTGTGTGATGGGCATGAATATATTCTTATTTTTTCCAAAGGATTGTATAAACGAGAGCGAACAAAAAAAGAGAAAAAAATTAAAAAAGATACCATCACAAAAGAACAATTTATGGAATGGACAAGATAAGTTTGGACGATGCACACTGAAAGTGCTAAGAGAATTGGTCACACCCTACGCCATTTCCAGAAGAATTACCTTATAGATTAATTCAACGTAACTATTCAGCCAAATCCACTTGACGCAAATTTAGTTTTCGACTAAAAGAAACACGGGGAGGGAGCGGGGAATCGCAAACAAGGAAATCGATTTTGAGGCTGCTATCGCGAACGCAAAGGAACAGCTTGATAAAGAACAGACTATACGTCCCGCTTCTAAATCAGCGATGGAACTGCTTATACTGTTTGCCGGATAGTACTGTTAGGATTCATCAGAAAGAACTCTAAAAACAGTAATCTGTCCGGCTATGGATCCCAACCGCGCGAAAACTTCCAGGGCAAAAAGCAAGAGGAAACCCGGCAGACAGCCGGGATATGGGGGGCATACTTTACAACCGGTGGATAATCCGGACGAAATAAACCAGTTGAAACTAGACCGACAGGCATTACCGCCGGGGAAAAGGAAGGACACCGGATACGAAAGAAGAAAGGTGTTCGACCTGGTAATACAACGTCATGTACCAGAATATCGGGGGGAACGACTGGCAAACGAACGGGGAGCGTCTATAACGGCGGAACAGGAATGGCGTAAAAGCCCACGGCCTCGAGAGGTCCTGCGAATCCGCCGGGAAAGAGAGGCCCTGTGGCGAAATCAAAAACAAGGAACCTCATAGAGCGGCTTGGAGACTATGAAGACGACACGCTGCGTTTTATGACAGATAAAGAGATCCCCTTTACGAACAACCGGGTGGAACGGGATCTGCGCATGATAAAAGTCCATCAAAAAATATCCGGCTGCTTCGGTCATGGGAAGGGGCGTATGATTTCTGTAGAATAAAAAGTTATCTATCAACATGTAAGAAGCATGATAGTTCATCGGCAGAAGTCTTAAAGATGCTTTTTGAATGCCAAACACCTAATTTTATGCTCGAAACCGATTAATCCGGCTGAATAGTTACTACAAAATAATAGATTACAAATATTGGACTTGTTCAATAACCCGGTTGGTTATCGAACAAGTCTTGCAAAATGCTCCGCATTTTGCTGTTTTTTAAGCGGAAGTTGTTCAGAAACTGAGGTTTCTGAACAACTCTATTTAATATTGCCGGTATGTGTATGCTTCGGGCCTAAAGGCCCTTGGTGTTCTGTTTGCCTAGGTCGGCGCGGCAACTATGTTGCCGACGCCTCCCACCCTTAGAAGTGCTTCTAGGAAGATACGGTAAATCCGGCGTATAAGAAAGTAGGGGATGAGGGTGGAAACAAGTTACCCACCCGCCCCTACCCTCTATTAGAAAGAGAAATTTTTATAGTTATCTTTCGTGAAATCCGAGGGAGGTCCCATGATGACGGTTTTACCGTTGACGCTAATTTTCCCTACATTAGGAATATCCTGTCCATTGACGGGAAGCTGACCCTTAATGAGATTATTGGCCAGAACAACCGTAAGATACCCTAACTTCCCTGGATCCCAAAGGGTTGTTACCCTCAAGGAACTATCTTGCAAATAGGGACCGGAATCAGTGGGTAGGGCAGTACCGACCACTGCGATAGAATCCCTCAAGCCTTTTTCTTGAACCGCTTGGGCTCCCCCGATGGGAGTGGGAGTACTGATACCGATGATGCCTTTCAGATTAGGATACGCAGTAATGAGGTCCAGCGTTTTCTGATAGGCTACTTGCTGTTTCTCATCGGTGGGGACCTTGTCGGTAACAAGATTTAAACCAGGGTATTTTGTCTTGGCATGGGCTAATCCATGGTCAATCCAAGCGTTTAGATTTGTCGCGGATAGGCCACCAGTCAGGATCGCATAGTCTCCTGTATCACCCATTTCCTGAACGAGCAAATCCCAGATATGCTCACCGTATTGCTTATCATCGATCTGATGTACCGAAATGTCAATCACCGATGGATCCGCCGATGTATCCCAGTCCAGTACCTTGATACCCGCGGCTTTCGCTCGCCGGAGAACCGGGGTAAGGGCAGCCGCATCGTTGGGGGCTACACAGATAGCATCAACCCCTTTGCTGATGAGATCTTCCAGCATCCTGACTTGTTCCGCTGCATCAGCAGTAGTAGGTCCGGTGTAAATGACATTAATACCTAGATCTTTTCCCGCCTGTACAGCCCCTGTCTCAGATGCGTTAAAATAGGGAATCCCTACCAATTTGGGCATAACCACAATGGTAGGTACCCCTGCTTTCTGCGTAGCTCCATCCGTACCGCCTTTAGCCCACGCCGTGCCTATACTAAGTAAGGCTATCAACACCAAAACAACAGGTTTTTTCATACAAACCTCTTTAAATAAAATTATCCAAAAATACTTTTGGATATATATGAGGCTTTTTCAGAAGGTCAAATTTGACAAAGCCTCATATACCTGGATAAACATCGAACTTCAAAGCTGGTTTATGGTGAAGATCGGTTCATAACAAATTTGATGGTCAGCACCATAAGCAGGATACCACCCATGACGATATTGGTTAGATAACGGTTAAATCCAAAAATATTAAGGCCACTGGAAACTACCTGTATAATCATGACCGCGATGATGGTACCGATGATCTTTCCTTCTCCGCCGTTTATATTGGTTCCTCCCAAGACTGATGCAGCTACGGATTGGAGCAGATAGGAAGAACCATAGGATTCTTTGGCCGAATTATATCGGGATGCCATGAGAAGACCCGCCAAAGCAGCAAGAAAACCGGCTATCACATATACAAAAAACAAGAGCCCTTTTACATTGATCCCTGAATATCGGGTTACTTTAGGATTACTGCCGGTCATGTAGACTGCAATGCCGAAACTACTCCGTTCAAGGAGGAGATACACCCCTATGACCACACATATAAAAATAATCATGGGAATCGGAATACCCCATAGGATGCCGTTTCCTATTTCTAAGAATTCCGAAGGAAACCCTGAAATAGCTCCGCCTCTGGTTATATTAAGGCTAATCCCCTCAAAGAGTGTAGAAGTCCCCAGCGTTGCTATCATAGGAGTAACCCCCAGATACACCACTACCATACCGTTCACCGCACCGCAGAGGAGGGCAGTAACAATTATAAGGCTAATACCCGTAACCAGTGCTAAGCCTGGGACGCCTCCTGTTTTTATAATGCTTGCCATTGCCAGACCACCGACAATCATCGAGAGGGTAGCCATATAGGTCAAGGAAAGATTAATCCCCCCTGAAATAATAACCAACATCATGGAAAGGGTCAGAATACCGAATTCCGGTAATTGGTAGGCCATGGACTGGAGATTTCCCCGGCTCAAGAAGCGTCCTGGTGACAGTATGGTCATCAGTATAAAAACCAGTATAAAAATAACAAACAGTATGCCCTCGTTTGTTTTTAATAAGCTCTTTACGTTTTCTAACCATCTCTGTTTCATAGGTGCTCCACATCAACTCGAATTTGTTTTTGTTCTGCTCGTTGTCTCTGAGCCATATCAATAGCAATGGATCCGATAATGATAATACCCACCACAATTTTCTGCCAAAACGTAGGAATTTTCATGAGGATAAGGCCGTTGTTTATCACACAAAAAATGGCCACCCCCAACAGGGTACCCATTACACTACCGGTTCCCCCTAAGGTACTGGCGCCCCCTAAGACCACTGCAGCTATTACTTGCATTTCAAAGCCGAGAAACGCATTGGGATCCACCTGCCGCATAATTGAGGTATGGGATACCCCTGCAAGGCCTATCAAAAAACCCTCATAAGCATACACAAAAACCAATATCCTGCTGGAATTGAAGCCCATCCGTTCAGCAGATTCCAGATTACCACCAATAGCGTATATGCCCCTGCCGATAATGGTTCGCTTGAGGATGAACCACGTAAACACCACTGCAGGAAGGAGAAACAGGATTTGGATGGGAATGCCTATCACTCGGCCGCTTTTCAACGTAATCGGTACTAAGGCGATCCGTCCAAACTGGATAAAACTGTCAGGAAGACCGGTCATCCAGTTCCCATTGGTTTTATAGAGCACGATACCTAATATGACGCTCATCGTTCCCAGGGTCGTTACGATGGGAGGAATCTTCAGTTTGGAGATACAAAGCCCGTTAATCAAACCTAAGAAAATTCCCGTAAAGCAGGCAATACAGATGACTGCAAACAAGTTTGAACTAATATTGATCAGAAAATAACCGGTAATAATCGTAACCGCTGCAATAATGGAAGCAACGGAAACATCAATACCACCGGTAAGGATGACCAGCAACATGCCTAAGGCCATGATGGTGAGCGTAAGATTCCCTTTTAAGAGATCCAGGAAATTCTCCAGAGTCGCAAAAGAGGGATTTACTATGGTGATGATAATGGAAATCCCCAGCAAAACTAATAAGATGGGTAGTTCTTTTATCTTAGTAATGGGTATTTTCATGCTATATCCTATATGGCCTTACTTAATATATCTTCCTGGTTAAGCCCTTGGCAGAACTTTTCTGCGCTTATTCTGCCCCTGCGCATGATGATAACCCGGTCGGCAATAGCGAGAATTTCCGGTAACTCCGATGAAATGACGATAATGGTCATACCAGCCTCGGTAAGATCCCGTAGAATCTGGTGGATTTCGGCCTTTGCCCCGACATCTATACCATTAGTTGGTTCATCCACAATCAATATTTGGGGATTAGTGGCAAGCCATTTGGCCAAAACGACACGCTGCTGATTCCCGCCGGATAGCTTTGAGGTACATAAATCCGGTAAAGGAGGTTTGATAGTGAGTTTTTCCATCCATTGGACGGTCAAATCCGCCTGCTTTTTTGTATCAATAAGACCGAGCTTATTTGAAATCCCCTTGAGTACGGTGAGCACCAGATTATCCTTAATGCTTTTTCTCAGTACCAACCCTTCCTGAAGACGGTTTTCCGAGACATAGGCAATACCCTTTTCCACAGCAGCACCGGGATGTTGAATGGTAACGGTCTTCCCATTCAATAGTAGAGCACCGGAATCAGGGGGATTAAGCCCAAAGATAGCTTCCGCCACCTCGGTTCTACCGGCCCCTACAAGACCGGTAATACCCAGGATTTCTCCTCGATTCAAGGTAAAACTAATGTCTTTGAATTGTCCTGCCTTGGAAAAATTTTTGACCTCCATGATACGCTCATCTTTTTTATTCTTATTGAAAATCTTGTATTCGATCTTTCGTCCGACCATGAGCGTAATGAGCCGCTCATCATCCAAGTCTTCTTTATCAAAGGTACCCATACATCTACCATCTCGAAAGACAGTAAACCGATCGGAAACCGCAAAAAGCTCGTCTAATTTATGGCTTATGAATAACAGGGAAATACCATCCTGTTTCAATGAGCGCATAATAGCAAACAGTTTCATCACTTCACCCTTGGAAAGGGCTGAGGTGGGTTCATCAAGGACCAGA
Organism: Treponema sp.; assembly: GCA_031259215.1. Taxonomy (GTDB): domain Bacteria; phylum Spirochaetota; class Spirochaetia; order Treponematales; family Breznakiellaceae; genus JAIRLU01. The sequence goes on from JAIRLU010000134.1 coordinate 18,750, forward strand.
AGCCGGGCCTTATTGGCCAAGGCTCGGGCAATGGCTATGATCTGTTGTTTTGCCACCGAAAGAGAACCTACAGAGGCGTTTAAATCAACCTGAAACTGCAATTTATCCAGGGTCTCTTGGGCTATCTTTTCCATGGCGTTCCAGTCCACAAAGCATTTTCTGTCTTTCACATAGGGACCCAAGGCGATATTTTCCAGTACCGATAAATTTGAAAAAAGGGAAAAATCCTGGTAAATAACCACAATACCCCGGCGCAGGGATTCCATGGCAGTATATTCCCTGAAAGGTTCTCCAGAAAAAATAACTTCCCCCCCTGGTTCTGGTTTATACAGTCCCGAGAGGATTTTTATCATGGTCGATTTTCCCGCACCATTTTCACCGATAAGGGCGTGTATTTCTCCTTTATTAATAGTAAAAGACACATCCTGGAGGGCCATAACTCCAGGAAACTTTTTTGTAACCCCTCGTATTTCAACCAAGCCTTGGCTCATAGTACCTCCCTATGTACTTATTAAAAGCTTATTTTTTGTTTTTTGCAATAAATATTAAAATTTTTTTAAAAATAATCGAACGGTGAAAAACCCTCGATTATTTCCATTTTTTTGTAGCACCAATCATGAAATCATGGTAGAATAACCCATGTTTTATGGGATTTTAGCGAAAATAGTACCCATAACCCTTGATCGTTTTCTCATTTTTTCTAATAGTGAGACATAACATATAGAAAAGGAGGAGGGGCTTTAGGTCCCTCGCATTAACGGAGAAACATGAAGAAAATCATAAGCCTTGGAATCGCCGCGTTACTAGGGGTATCCCTGTTCGGGGGCGGTACGTCCCAAAGGTCTCCCCCAACTGGACCCCTCAAAATTGTGAATGTGGGCATCACTAATGATCCTGGGACGGTAAGCCCCTTATCGGTGAACAATATCATGGCCTACTATGCATCGAGCATCCTCTTTATGCCCTTAACCGCGGAAACTTCGGATCCGAAAAGACCCTTTGTGAACCGTTTGGCCGAAAGTATTACCACCGAGGATCATGTTACCTTTCGGATTACCGTAAACCGGAAGGTCCGCTGGACCGATGGGGTTCCGGTTACCGCAGATGATGTGATCTTTACCATGAACACCTTTGCCAACCCTGTGGTGGGTATATCGGACCCCAGCGCCTACAAGATTCTGGTAGGGGTTGATGAAAGCGGGCTTTTCCCCAAAGGAGCAGCGGGTATTGCAGGGGTGCAGAAGATCGATGACTACACCCTCACCGTGGAGACCAAATACCCGCTCACCTTGACTATCTTTAACCTCAGTATTGGCAGCGTCCTGCGGGTCATCCCGAAACATATCCTGGAAAAAGAAAATCCTGAAAGGATACTCACCTGTAGTTTCTTCCAAAATCCCCAGGTAACGAATGGTCCTTTCAAATTTAAGGAATACGCTCCCAGTCAGTACCTCTCCTTAGAGGCAAATGAGGATTATTTCTTGGGAAGGCCGAAGATCGACCGGTTGAATTTCAAGATGCTCTCAGGCCCCCAGATCGCGGCCCAGCTTGAAAGCGGTGAAATTGACATGAACTATCCGGGGGTGGGCAATATCCCGGCAGATGACTACGAGCGCGTAAGCAGTTTACCCCATATCCGGACCAAGCGGGGAGTTCCTTCTACGGTACAGGTCCTTTTCTACAACAACCGGGTGTTGAACCAGGTTAAGGTGCGCCAGGCCATGGACCTGGCCATTGATCGACCGGGGATCCTGCGCAATATATTCAAAGGCGAGGCGTTTATCACCAAAACGCCGGTTTCAAACCGGATCGAATACTGGAATGAGGCTGCCGCGCAGTATACCTATGATCCGGAGCGGGCAAAACAGCTCCTTGCGGAATCAGGCTGGGATCTATCCCAAAAACTCACCTTTCTGGTGCCTACCGGGAACAGAACCCGGGAGCGGGTATGCACGATTGTGGCGGAGAACTTTAAATCCGTCGGCCTCAATGTGGTTATAGAACGGGCGGATTTTCCTACCACTATGGGCAGGATTCAGAAGCGGGACTTCGATATTTCTATCATAGGTATGCCTGCTAATCCTTTTAATGCGGTGCGTAATCTACGGTACTATGTGGATCCCCATGACGCCTATACCGGCTATTCCAACCCCAAGATGGACCAGATCTTGGATCGGATCCATACCAGTGTGGACGGTGCGGTTCTTAAGGCCGCGTATTATGAGGCTCAGGACCTGATTGCCCAAGAGGTTCCGGTTTCCGGGCTCTACAGCGAATTAATCCTGCAAGGGGTACATAAGCGAATACGGTACGGTGATTTGGAAGACTTTGGGACGCTCCGGGATTTGGAACAGTGGGATATTGAACCATAACAGCGTGAGTTCGATGCGCGCTCCATGAAGTACGCCAGGTGGGTCTGGAAGTACTAGACTCCAGTGTGGGGGCGTGGTCTCTCAAAACCGCTTGGGAAGTACCTTGTGGAACCGCAAACCAGCCGAAGGCTGTACCTTTGAGTACGGGAGTAGGAAATGGCAAAAATGCTTTTGCAGGTGGAACATCTGCAAGTACAGTTTACTATGGAAGCAGGGATATCCTTTGGGGTGATGGATGTCAGTTTTTCGGTAACTGAAGGGGTCAACCTTGTCTTGATCGGTGAGTCCGGCAGCGGCAAGAGCGTTACCTCTCTTTCCTGTATGCGCCTCTTGGGAAATAAGGGGCGTATTTCCCAAGGGATCATCACCTTTGAAGGAAGGGACATCACCCATGCCCGGGAAAAGGAGATGCAAAAGGTTCGGGGAGAGGGGATGGCCATGATCTTCCAGGAACCCATGACCAGCCTTAACCCGGTCTTGACCATTAACTTTCAATTGTCCGAAGCCCTGCGGCTCCATAGAAATCTAAGCAAAAAAGAAATCAAAGACCAGTGTCGAAGGCTCCTGCAACAGGTGGGTATTGCGGATGTGGAAAAGGTATTGGCCGGTTTTCCCCACGAACTCTCCGGGGGAATGCGCCAGCGCGTGCTTATCGCCATGGCCATAGCCTGCAAGCCCCGACTGCTCATTGCCGATGAACCCACCACTGCTCTGGACGTAACCATCCAGGCCCAAATCTTGGCCTTGCTCAAGAAGCTCCAGGCCGAAATGGGGATCACCCTCATGCTCATTACCCATGACTTTGGGGTGGTAGCGGAAATGGCCGACCAGGTGGTGGTCCTTTACGGAGGGTATGCGGTGGAACAAGGGGAGGTTCATGAGGTGTTCAGCCATCCCCTGCATCCTTATACCCAAGGCCTCATCAAGTCCGTCCTATCTTTGGACGCATCCGTGGATACTCCCTTGTACTCTATTCCCGGGACGGTTCCTCCTCTGTTCCAGGAACCAAAGGCCTGTCCGTTCCATGACCGGTGTCTTTGGGGAACGGATCGGTGTACCCAGGGTTTTCCTGAATTACACGAAAGAACCCCCGGTCATGGGGTGCGGTGTTTCATCGGGGAGGAGTCAGGATGAACGAACCGATACAGCCGCAGCTTTGGCTCAAAGAGGTAAAGACCTATTATCCTATTAGAAAGGGGGTGTTTTCCCGGATCACCGGTCAAGTGAAGGCCGTGGACGGGATCTCTTTGAGCGTCTACCCCCAGGAGACCTTGGGATTGGTGGGAGAATCCGGGTGCGGTAAGTCTTCCATAGGCAGAACCATCATCGGCCTTGAGGAGATCACTGCAGGGCAGGTGTTTTTCGATGGGGAGAATATAACCGGGTACTCCCATGCTCAGATGCGTTCCGTATGGCCCCGGATACAGATGATTTTTCAGGATCCCTATGCGTCCCTGAACCCCCGGCGGACCGTGGAAAGCATGATGGCCGAAATCTTGAGCATCCATCGGATAGTTGCGCGGAACGAAATTGGGGATGAGATCGACCGGATCCTGGATCTCATCGGTCTGCCCCCTGAGGTGAAGCGCCGGTTTCCCCACGAATTTTCCGGAGGACAACGGCAGCGGATCGGCATTGCCAAGGCCATCACGTTACGGCCCCGGTTCTTGATCTGCGATGAGGCGACCTCCGCCTTGGACGTCTCAATCCAGGCCCAAATCTTGGCGCTGTTCAAGGATTTACAGCAGAAATTGGGATTGACCTATCTTTTCATCTCCCACGGTCTTGGCGTAGTACGGTACATAAGCGACCGTATCGCGGTGATGTATTTGGGCAAGATTCTGGAGATGGCCCCCCGAACCGATATGTTCAAAAATCCCCGGCATCCCTATACCCAGGCCTTGCTCAGCGCTTACCCGAATCCGGATCCCCGGCAGCGGAACAGGAAAAAAATCCTCTTATCCGGTACCGTACCCAGCGCGGCCAATCCTCCGCCGGGCTGCCGTTTTCATACCCGCTGTCCTTTTAGAGAGCGGGAATGTACAATCTACGAACCGGAACTGACCGGCGACGGGGCGCACCGGACCGCATGCCATTTCACGATAGGCCTTGCCGATTGGGATCGGGTTCTTGGATCGGGCGTCTAACATGACCCATTACCTGATCCGCAGGATTCTGTGCATGATCCCTATCCTGTTGGGCGTATCCTTGGTGAATTTTTGCATCATTCGCTTGGTACCGGGAAGCCCCATGGATCTTATGGTCAGTCCCACCATGACTGCGGAAGCCCGGAGCATTTTGGAACATAACCTCGGATTGGACGCCCCCCTTTACCGGCAGTATATTTCCTGGCTGTTCCAGGTAGTACAGGGAAATCTGGGGTATTCCTACAGCACTTACCGGCCTGTATCACAGATTATCGCGGACCGTATTCCTGCTACGGTTTTGCTTATGGGGAGCGCGCTGATACTGGGATTGGCCCTGGCTATTCCCTTGGGGGTGATAAGCGCCCTTAAACAGCATCGGCTGTTTGATTATCTTGCCACGTTTACCGCTTTTTTGGGGGTTTCTACCCCGAATTTCTTCCTGGGTTTGGGGTGCATCTACCTTTTCAGCGTGAAATTGAAGCTCTTTCCTTCAAGCGGGATGTACACGCTGGGCGCTGCCGGGGGCCTGGGCGATCTGTTGCGGCATCTGGCTATGCCCTGTACGGTTCTTGCCATCAATATCTGCGGCCGCTTTATCCGGTATGTACGTTCTGCCATGCTGGATGTGCTGTACCAGGATTATCTGCGTACTGCCGCGGCAAAAGGAGTCCCCTTTCTCCCCCGGTTGAGGATTCATGCCTTTCGCAACGCCCTCCTATCCATTATTACCCTCACGGGCCTCGAAATTCCCTCGCTCTTAGGAGGCGCGGTGGTTACGGAACAAATTTTTTCCTGGCCTGGGATCGGCAGGTTAACCATAGACGCCATCATGACCCGGGATTATCCGGTATTGATGGGACTCAACCTCATGGCCGCGATAATGGTCCTCACCGCAAGTTTGATTACGGATCTGCTGTACGCCCTAGCGGATCCACGGATCAAATACGCTTGAACGGGGAAGGGGGCAAGATGGCGCAGCGCCTGTACGGGATCGCCAGGGTATGGCGGCGTTTTTGTAAACACCGGCTTGCAGTGGGGAGTTTGGGTTTTATCCTGCTCCTCATGGCAGGGGCCCTCGGGGCTCCCTGGCTGGCTCCCCAAGACCCCTATAGGATCGGCAATGCTTTTAGCGCTGCCCCTAGCAAGGAACACCTCTTGGGAACGGATCCCTTGGGACGGGATGTGCTCTCCCGGCTCATCTATGGGTCCCGGGTCTCGGTAAGCGTCGGCGTCGGGGCCGTGGCCCTTACCACCTTGCTGGGGGTTCTCCTCGGTCTTGAGTCCGGTTATTTTGGGGGGATGATCGATACGGTCATCATGCGTATCGCCGATGTCTTTATGTCTTTCCCTTCCATGATGCTCATCATGATCATCAGCAGTATCGCAGGTCCGGGCTTGGACCGCATGATCCTCATCATGGGAATTTTAGGCTGGCCTTCGGTGGCTCGGCTGGTCCGCAGTACGGTTTTATCCATTAAACAGCAGGATTATATCAAATCTGCGGTTGCCCTAGGCTTTAACACTCAGCGGATCCTGTTTTTACATATCCTACCCAATGCCCTGGGGCCCATCCTGGTGAACGCAACCTTCGGGGTTGCCCGGTCCATACTCATGGAATCCTCCTTAAGTTTCCTTGGTATGGGGGTCAATCCCCCTACGGCAAGCTGGGGCAACATGCTCACCGACGCGCAATCCCTAAGCACCCTTACGGCCCGGCCCTGGCTCTGGGTCCCCCCAGGCTTCCTGATCCTCTTCAGTGTTTTGGCCTTTAACTTTGTGGGGGACGGTCTACGGGACGCTCTGGATCCTCAATCATACCCTGGAGGCTAAGGATCTGCGTTGATCCGCTTTATTCGTGAACCCGTCGCTTTATGCCGGAGTGAACGGTTCTTCCCGAAAATAAAAGAAGCGATCCGCCTGAGATGAACAGGCCGCGCCATATCGCCCTGCCGCGGGAAGCCCTGTTGCGCGGGTATGGCGGGGGTTTAATTCCCGCATAGACAACATAAGACGGGGGAATAAGGATATACGGTTTTCAGAAGGCGTCCAAACCTGGGCGGTAGTATTTC
>JAIRLU010000167.1 GCA_031259215.1 Treponema sp.
CCGGTTGGTTCTCGAACAAGTCTCCAAAAAACGTGGATTTCTTAATAAAATCCACGTTTTTTATCGTTTTTTAAGCGGAAGTTGTTCGGAAACTGAGGTTTCCGAACAACTCTATTATAGGGGAACTGTTTCAGGCCGGCGCTCAAGGAACGAGCTATACCGCCCTCCGCTTCCTTCTCTACAGGGAAGCAGGCGGAGGGCGGTGAAATTCCTGCAGAAAATGCAGGAGCCCCGTCGAGACCCCTAAAATGGGGCGATGCCTTTCTTAGCAGGAAAGCCCATAGGTTCTAATCTTATTCAAAATGGTTTTCCGGCTTATGCCCAGCTCTTTAGCGGCCTTGGTACGGTTTCCTTGACAACGGGCCAAGGCTTCCCGAATAGCTTCCCGTTCAATCTCTTCCAAGGATCCCAAGGCAGTGCTCTCCTGGGTAATCACCCCTGGGGATTGGGGGACTTGGGTAGACGACAGACAAGGGTTTTCAGGGGGTTCTCCAAATGGAGGGGCTTCCCGTTTTTCCACAGCCTTAGGATCCGGGAACCCCCAGTCTTCCGGCCGTATGTTCCTTCCATCTCCATAGATAAGGGCCCGTTCCAAAATATTTTCCAGTTCCCGAATATTACCCGGATAGGAATAGGAACACAGTTTCTCCACCACCTCAGGACCGAGATTCGGTTTAGGGCGCCCCATTCGGGAACTCAGATTCCTAAGCAGGTGATCCGCCAGGAGTGGAATATCCTCCCGCCGTTCCCGCAAGGGGGGCAGTTCGATCCTAAATACATTGATCCGGTAGTAGAGGTCCTCCCGAAAGCGGCCTTCCCTGACCATAGCCTCCAGATCCCGGTTGGTAGCGGACACGATCCGGGCACTAAGGGGAATATCCTTAAGCCCGCCCAGGCGCCGGATCTTCCGTTCCTGCAGGACCCGGAGGAGTTTCACCTGGAGGGGTAGGGGCATCTCTCCAATTTCGTCAAGAAAAAGGCAGCCCTTGCCTGCAAGCTCAAAAAGCCCTTGCTTCCGGGTAAGGGCTCCCGTGAAGGCCCCTTTTTCATGGCCAAAGAGCTCACTCTCTATGAGTCCTTCGTGAATACCCCCGATATTCACCGCCACAAAGGGTTCATCCGGGTGGGCGCTTCGACGGTGAATTTCCCGGGCAGCTACTTCCTTGCCGGTTCCGCTTTCACCGGTTAAGAGGACCGTCACATCTGTGGCGGCAAGCTTATCGATCTGCGCTGAAAGCCGTTCCATCACCGGAGCAACCCCGATAAGCCCGTTCTTCCCAGGGACTGGGGAGTTCCCTGAAACCTTTTCCCCATCCTCCACCAAAGAACGGAGCTTGATGACCAGTTCCGCAGGGTCAAAGGGCTTCACCAGGTAATCCTTGGCTCCGGCTTGTAATGCTTGTACCGCATCAGGAATGTGTCCGTGGGCGGAGATCATGATCACCGGAACAGAAATCCCCTGGTGTTGGATCCATTCCAATAGAGCTTGACCGTTCATGCCGGGGAGTTTAAGGTCTATAATCACCGCGTCAAAGGATTCTTGGGCAAGATATGCGATGGCTCTTTCACCGCTTTCCACGCTTTCCGAATCAATATGTTCCAAGATGAGGTATTTTTGCAAGGAAAGCCGGATGTTCCGTTCATCATCAACAATTAATACACGCATCATACACATCCTACCCTACCGCCTTAAACCGCGGGGCTTATCTATGAGAAGTAGTATACTCAGGCAGGGTGATTGTGACCAGCGTTCCTCCGGCTTCTTGGTTTTCCACGGTGATGGATCCCTGAACCGCTTCCACAAACCGTTTGCTGATAGACAGGCCGATACCGGTCCCCGTACTTTTGCTGGTAAAAAAAGGATCAAACACCCGTTTCAGATCCTCCTCCTGGATCCCTCGTCCCCGGTCACTGATACGGATCACCAGAACCCCGTTATTCCTTATGATAGAGGCGGATATGGCTTCTTGCGGGCCCCCAGATTCCAGGGCATTACGCAGGATATTTTCAAAAACCGAACGGGCTCGATGGGGATCCATGTGGATCATACCCTCTCGGAGGGCTTCAGCGTGGAGGATATTCCTACTACAGAGCCGCTGAGATGTCTCGGAGAGGATATCGTAGCTGTTCAAAGGAAGTCGATGTCCCTGGGCTTCCCGTAGATAATCATTCACCCGGTATATCAGGGCAGAGAGGCGCTCCACCTCCTCATCAATGATGGCAATCTCTTCCTGCCCTGTATTGGGGAAAATTTTTCGCAGGATCCCGGTCTGGAGCCGGATGGAAAGGAGGGGATTCTTGATTTCATGGGCCAAAGTACTGGCAGCAGTCCCAAGAACTACGAGGTTTTTCTGGGCCTCAATCCAGTTACGGTATTCCCGGTTACGGAGGTACAAATGGCGGATATAAAAAACCAGTCCCAAGATCGCCAGGCAACAAAGGGGAAACAAGACCGTGGAGATGGCTTGAACCCGCCAATACGCGGGATGCAGTATATCAATGTACAGATACCGTCTCCCGGATTGGGAATGGGAGAAAAAATCCTGCATCATATACCGGTGCGGCGTTTCTCTATCCCGACGCGGCGGGGGCGGCATGAACATCCGATCCGCATATACAATGAACCTAATCCGATGCCCTTTCTTATCCGGGATGGTATACCGACCGAATCGGCTTTGCTGCTGATTATCCAGGATCCTTTCATCGAACACCAAGGGAACCTTTCCCCACTGATACACCGGGGTACGATCCGTACCATACAGTGCGAAGCCGGCTATGCGTTCTTGGAGGACCGGATTTGATTCGATGGCATCGCCGATATCCGCATAGTCCCTAAAACTGGCAAACAGGGCGCTGAGGATCTGTTCATTCTCATTATCTCGGATGAGCCGCGCCCGGTCCCGCATACTTCCAATGACAAACCCTATAAGGGCGGAACAAAAAAGCCAACAGCAAAGCGCCACGATCCCCGATGCGGTCCGCAGGGGTATGGAAGAAGAACGTTTGAGCATCCTCCTACGCATCAGCAGGAATGGGTGAAAGAGCGATACCATGTTCTTACTTGGCGCTTGCCTGCCAAAACCCTTTCCAGGCAGCAGGGTGTTTCTGGTAATACCCACATTGTTCCGCGTAATAAAACGAGGGTTTATCCTCCGAAGCCAGAGCCTGAAACAGGGGGAGGGCTTCGGCAAAGCGGGCTTGGTAAAAAAGATCCCGGGCTGCATCAAAGCGCCGGAGGATCCCCTGTGCTTCGGCAAATACCCTTTGGGGCATAGGCTCATAAACCGTAACCGCCTCTGTTTTCCCCACCACCGCAACTTGGGCAAGGTTACGTCCAAAGAAGGAACCGGTCTTCCCGGCCTGGGTAAAGGTCGCTTCGGTACACATCAAATAGGTACCGAATTGTTTGTTTAACCCTTCGAGTCGAGCGGCCAGGTTCACCGCATCCCCCAGCATGGTATAATCAAAGCGCTTACGGGAACCCATGTTTCCCACCACGGCATAGCCGGTATTGAGGCCGATCCGGGTCAATAAGCGGCAGCCGTATTTCCTATAAAAGAAATCCTGCCGTTCTGCGAGGAGCTGTTGACATGCCATAGAAGCCTCCAGCGCCCGGGCCGCGTGATCCTGGTAAGGCATCGGGGCATTCCAGAAGGCGATGATCGCATCTCCCTCGTATTTATCAATGGTTCCCCCCGAGTCCAGGATGGTATCGGTCATAAAGGAGAGGTACTCGTTCAAGAGTTCTGTAAGCTCGGAAGGATCGAGCTTTTCCGAAATAGAGGTAAATCCTTGCACATCGGAGAAAAAGATACTGATTTCCCGGCGTTCACCGCCCAGGCTGAGCCGTTCTGGATTGGCCAGGAGTTGTTCAATCACCGCAGGGCTTAAGTACTGGCTAAAGGCGGACTTGATAAACCGTTTCTGGCTGCCTTCGGTGGTGTAGTTATAGAGGATACCGGTGAGAAAAACGATAAACATACCGGTTACCGGAGCCACCACCGGAATCCATAGATTCAGAGCATAATAGGCCACCCCTGCGAAGCCGCACATCACGATGCAGATCCCCAGGCCGCCGCTTACCGCCAAGGGAATAGGACCGGCATATAAAACCAAGAGGCTCATCAAGATGATCCCCACAAGGCTTAAGCCACATTCCACCCACCCGGGGCTTTCGCGAATAAAATCCCCTTGTAAGAGGTTATCCAGCATGGTGATGTGCATACCCACTCCCGGATATACCGAAGAAATAGGGGTACTGCAAATATCAAAGAGTCCTGGCGCGTAATAGCCAAAGAACAGATACTTGCCTGCAAAATTTTCAGGGCCTAAGAGGGGTTCCTCGCCGTTCCGGTAGGCCTCGGCGCTTTGGAGCACTTCCGCGGCACTATAGGGAATATACCGATCCAGGTTTCCCCGGAAACGGAGCAAGGTGCTGCCCTTTTTATCCACCGGAACCGCGTAGTCCCCCCAGGTAATAAGCCGTTTTTTTTCGTTATAACGGATCCCTTCCGGGGCTCCTGCCGCAAGCAGGGAGGCTGCAGCAAGACCTGGCACTGCCTTGGTATCAAAAAAGGTAAAAAGCGTAGCCCGCCGGAATATCCCGTCTGCATCAGCTTTTCCCATGATATTACCCATACCCCTTGCGACATTCCGGATTCCCTCTATGGGGAATTGGGCGCCAATTACCCCTGAGCCTTCGGGAAGGAGCTCAAATCCGGGGAGGAGCGTTTTAAAAGTATCCTCTGCAGGGGCTTCAATCCGGAAGAGAGGCGTATCTGTATCCCTAGGCCAAGATACCGCTTTCCCTGTTTGAGTACTGAAAAATACCGCCTGCACGGTCTTCCCGAAAGCTGCAGAACCCCGTATAAAGGCCTCGTCATCTTCAGGGCCGTATACTGAAGGTTCTGAAAAAAGCACATCAAACGCCACGGACGCTGCCCCGCCGGTATGCATGTACTCAAGCAACTCTCCATAGGCCTGCCGCGGCCAGGGCCACGACCAACCCCGATATGCCTGGGCCCAATCAATACTGGCCTGATCCAGCAACACCAGCACGAGAGCATCCGAGGGGCGGGTGGATTCTGCCAGCAGGACCACCAGGAGGTCATAGGTTTTGTATTCTAGATACTCAAATAGTCCCGCTGCAGCGGATACACTCACCCCTAAAAACACCGAAACCGTAATACTCAGGGCAGCTCGTATTTTTTTCGGTTTCTTTTGCATCATGGGTTCTTTAGGATTACTCCCTCAGTATGCTGTATATACCGGGGCAGCCGGAATGTACGGGTATCCGAGACCGGGTAATTACCGAGGCTCCCTTCCACATGGGCTATACGCAGCGCCGGTGCCGGATGGGTTTTGTTGAACCCTCCAGGATGACTCCCTTGCTTTGTTTCCAGGACCTGCAAAACTTCGATAAGACTGGCCGGATTATAACCTGCCGCGGCCAAAAGGGCCAGGGCTTGGGAATCCGCTTCGAATTCCTGGGCTTGGGTATACCCCTCTACCACGAGGGCGTTCACCATTGCCCGTACCTCTCCGGCAAAGCGGTTTCTGCGGGCTTCCAGTGAAGCTCCCCGGCCAGCGATACCTGCCGCCCGATCGCCGAATGCGGAAAGATCCTGGGTAAGACGCATATTTTGTATCAGTTCCACCCCATGATCGAGGTGTATATGGGCAATTTCATGGGCTATAACCGCTGCCAGGGCATCCTCTGAATCAGCGGCCCCTACCATGCCCAGAGTTACGAAGATATGGCCCCCTGACGTGGCAAAGGCATTGATCTCAGGGCTGTCAAGTATCAGTACATGATACCCATTAAAAATAACCGGTTTTGAAGAATTCAAGACCAGGGCCCCGCAGATTTGATTAAGATAGTCGGTCAATGCCGGGTTTTGCCTATAAGGGGTATAGTATTCCAGGATATTCGCAGCCACTGCCCTCCCAAGGTAGTAGATTTCTTCAGGACTCAAGTCCTCTTCCCGGTTCAGGGCTTGGTCCATCTGGGCGAACCCGCTGTCCAGATCCTCTTGGAGGAACAGCAGCTCCCTATCGGGTTGACGGTCCTGCTCCCCATTAGCCGCTCCCGGGGTCAGGGGAAACAGGAGCATAAAACAGAGGGTAATACAAGAGAGCATGACCCGCATTTAATCCCCCTGTGCCAAATGACCGTCAATTAAAAACGTATACAAGTCTAGGTCGGAAACGTGGAGGGTTTCCATGGCATCAATGGCGTCATAATCAAACCTACCCTCGTGCCGGTATAAGGTCTCCGCTTCTTCGGAGAATCCTTTCCCTGCCAAGGCAAGCTCTTGAACCGAAGCAGAGGTCCTCCTCCCGGATGCAATGATACGTTTAGAGGTCAAACTGGAAGCGGCTATCCATCCCTGCAAGGAAGCCTCAGCCGCTTGGATTTCAACCCATTTTCCCTGTTCTTGTAGGACCCTAACCGAATTCCCATACACCAAGGTTCCCCGATCACGTGCGAAAAAATCGGTGGATGCTTTTACTGCCACGGTTTTTACTGCTACATACATGGTGCTACCCGGGAGCGCGTGGGCGGCACTAGTGCCGATTACCAGGATACTCATCCATATACCCATACTATACCGCTTCATACCCATCTCCTTACCCATCACCTGGTAATCCAGGCGTTTTCAAAGGGTCTCATGTTGAAATTGGCTCAATCAAAAGAACCTATCCCCGCTTGTATAACTCCAGAGGCTTTTTTGAAAAGGACCGAGCGGGAAAAAGCCTCTATTACTCTACTATAGCACCCTTTCCTTGATTTCTCCATTTCCCTACTAGAATACCTGGACGCCTTAACAGACCTTCACCATCCAGCCCTTAGTATCAGGAAGGGTTCCGTACTGTATCCCCTTGAGGGTGTCCCGAAGCATTGCGGTGAGGGCTCCGGTTCTTCCGTGATTGAACACCACCTTTTTGCCTTGATAGGTCAAGGACTCAAGGGGAGTGGCCCCTGCGGCAGTCCCGCTGACGAAACATTCCTTTCCTTCGGCAAAGACCTCGTCAATGGCGATTTTCCGTTCCGATACCTGCACTCCCTGGTCCCGGGCGAGTTCAATGATACTGGCCCGGGTGATCCCTGGAAGAATCGTATCCCCCAGTTCAGGGGTTACCAATTCTCCGGACCGTAAATAAAAAAAGATGTTACAAGAGGAACCTTCCTCCAGGTATTTCCGATAGGTGGCATCCAAATAGATACATTCCATGAAACCCGCTGCATTGGCTTCGTGTTTGGCCAGCGTGGAAATCACGTAATTAGATGCCGCCTTGATCCAGCCGGTGCCCTTGGGAGTGGCCCGGATCCGCTCGGTAATGACCGCATCAGCACTGCCCTCGGAAAAATAACTGCTCACTGGACTCGTAACCACCACAACCCAGGGTTCCTGGGATCGGGCAACCCCAATGCCCCCTTCGGCGTAACTGAAGGGCCTGATATAGACCGAATCGGCGTTAGCAAAGGCATTCTGCTCCCACTCAGGTTTATACCAGGGCCTGAATCCCAGTTCCGCATTCCGTTTCACCGTCTCCACACAGGCGTCCACGAAATATGCCTCAGGAAAGGGGGGCATATACAGCCCTTCCATAGACCTATAAAAACGAGCGGCATTCCGGTCTGGTCTAAACAGCGCCAGTCCCCCATCTTTCTGGGGCATGGCCTTAAGCCCTTCAAAGCAGGAAAGCCCGTATTGAGTGGTATAGCTTATCAAGGGCATATCCGCATACCAATTACGGGATTCTACCAAAGCCTCCTGTTCCGCCTTGGTCAAGGCGGCTTCTTCTTCGGGGGTTTTATGAGGTTTTTCAAGGTATTCCCCCTTCCATGCATGGTGTCCAAATTTTGCCCGGTACACCACAGGGTAACTATGCAACACAAAAGCCATTATTCTTCATGCCTCCTGGAACGATTTTTCATTGGACTTGTTCGATAACCCGGTTGGTTATCGCGGACTTTAGTCCGACACAAGTCTTGCAAAATACTCCGCATTTTGCTGTTTTTTATCGAAATTTGTTCAAAAACTGAAGTTTTTGAACAACTCTATTCTACCATGCGTATAGGAGAACCACAAGGATAGGAGCCGTCCCCAACCAAGGTAACCGGTGCCACCCCGGTCTGGGATGTCTTGTTACGATGGGTACATTCCAAGGTTTGTTCCTGCTGCAAGCCTTTGGAGAAGGTGGTACCGATCCTTGGGGGCCTCTCTACAGGCCTCACCGACGCACCTGCATGAGCAGCAAGGAAAAATACTCGACAAAAAAATGGAATGTGTTTACACTATACCTATTATGCTGGATTACAGTACCTATATCGCGGATTGGCCGGATCTACCCTATCCGAATTTTATTGGATGGTTGCATGCTCTCGAGGCCCGCTGGCAAGATAAGACTGCCATTTTATACCGTTCCGGGAAGCAGCAGGAATTTACCACCTGGTCCTTCAATAAGCTGGGGGCCGAATGCCGGAGAATAGGCCGGGGCCTCTTAGCAGCGGGCTTAAGCAAGGGGGACCGGGTGGCCCTCTGGGCGGAAAACCGGCCTGAATGGATGGCGGTCTGGCTGGGGGCTGCTATTGCCGGCCTTACGGTGGTCCCCATTGATTTCCTCATATCCGAATCGGAATGTCATAACATACTGAACATAACCAAGGCCAAGGCCTTTTTTTATTCGTTGAGAAAAGAAGCATTTGCCAATTCCCTGGTTTCTAAGGGGATTTCCCTCAATGTCCGGGTTTGTTTCAGCCGCGAAGGGCTTAATTCTTATGAGACCTTCGGAATCCATGCAGACAGCCAGGCCCTTCCTCAGGTGGAAGATATCGCGGAACAGGATCCGGTATCCATTGTCTTTACCTCGGGGACTACAGGCTTTGCCAAGGGAGTAACCCTGCACCACAAGGGGATCATTGCCAATGTCAGCGCGGCGATTCAGTCCCTCCGAGCTTATGATACGGATGTGTTCATTAATGTGTTACCCCTCCACCATACCTATCCTACCTCCTGCTCCTTTATCGCCCCCCTTTCGGTGGGAGCCGCTATCATCATTGTCGAGAAACTGATAGGCAAGGTGGTAGTGGATGATATCCGGGACGGTGGCGGAACCTTCCTCATCGCCGTGCCCCTCCTCTACGACAAGGTGATGACCGCCATTGATCAGGGCTACCAAAAACTCCCCGGTATCCTCCGGGTGCCCCTCAATGGGTTACGGAAAATCGCCCTAGACCAGGCCAAGAAGGGTAATTACCGGTTTGGTCAAAGGGTCTTTCGATTTATCCGTAAGAAAGCAGGCCTCGCCTCGATCCGGATCATGGTTGCAGGAGGCGGTCCTTTGAATCCCAAAACCGCGGATTTCTTTGATTCTCTGGGTTTTAATATCGTGCATGGATATGGGATGAGTGAAAACAGTCCCCTTATCAGCGTCAATACCCCCTGGCATAAAAACAACGTATCCGTGGGGCTGCCGGTTAAATACACCGAGGTGAAAATTATTGATAAAAACGAGGAAGGGATCGGTGAAATTGCGGTGAAATCCCCCTCTATCATGCTGGGGTACTATAAAAATCCTGAGGCCACTGCGGAGATATTCACCTCAGAGGGGTATCTTAAGACCGGGGACCTGGGGTACCGGGATGAACTGGGTTTCATCTATATCAATGGCAGGAAGAAAAACCTCATTGTCAGTTCTGGTGGAAAGAACATCCATCCCGAAGAGATCGAGATTCTTTTTGATGGTTCCCGGGTTATTGGGGAGATTCTCATCTTGGGAAAAAAGAAAGAAGAATTCGGGGGAGAGCATATCTTTGCGGTGGTGGTCCCCAACAAGGAAACCCTGGGCTTAGACTATCCAGGACAAGAACTGGATGAGGCATTCCTCAAGAAAGTCGTGAAAAAAGAGATTGAACGGGTAAATCGCGGTTTAGCGGGGTATAAAAAAATAGCTGATTTTACCTTACGGCATGAAGCCTTTGAAAAGAACGCCCAGCAAAAAATCCGGCGTTTCCTGTATAAAAGTTACGAGAATCCCCCCACTGAAACCTCCTAGCAAGAAGCGCTTCCAGAGGTGCAGGTTTTCTTGCGTATCTTCAGCTCAGGGATCAAATCTTTCCTCGTCCCTAGTCGAAGCATACTCAAAGGATGGGCAGGACCTCTAATGATAGCTTCCCTCGGTTGCTTCCAGGGGCTTGCTTATACCTTGGCCCTTTTCTCGACAGGTGTACCATCAGGGTTTTCCCTTTTTAACAAGATAGCAGGTAATTTAGCGGCTATGAGATATCATGGGAGGTCTTTACCACAGGGCCAGGGCACGTACAATTTTCGCCCCGGCACATTCCACAAAATCACCTATCTTTGAAGAAAATCGACCCTGCAGGACCTGAGGTCCGCCCACCAAAACAAACCCGAAGGGCACAGAACTCCGCCGAATTGCAGCGATTATGAGGCCCGGTGAACGTACCCGTTCGTGTGGTTCGTGTCTGTTCGTGGTTACCTGCTTCCTGATATCATGTATATGCCCTCGCCCTGTCTTTACCGGGGTCGGTATTGAGCGTATGCTGAATTAAATAGTATATTTTTATAGAGGTAAACCAATGAAAGGACCGGTATTAGTTGTTTTAGCTGCAGGTATGGGGAGCCGCTATGGCGGCCTCAAGCAGGTGGACCGGATCGGCCAGGGAGGAGAGGCGCTTCTGGACTATTCGGTCTTTGACGCCCTCAGATCGGGGTTTAAAAAAATAGTATTCATCATCCGCCAGGATATTGAAAAAGATTTTAAGGACCTGGTACTCAGCCGTATGGCCTCCATTCCTTATGAGCTGTGTTTTCAGGAACTGGACAGCCTCATTCCGGCGGAGGTTTTTAGCCGAGCAAAGCAGGCAGGGAGAATCAAACCCTGGGGTACAAGCCATGCCCTGCTCTGTGCCGCCCCGGTTATTGACGCCCCTTTTGCGGTGATCAATGCAGACGATTTCTACGGCAGCACGGCTTTTAAGGTAATGGGAACCTACCTTGCTTCCCCCCAGTTGGCCGAAGGAGCCATCGTACCTTATCAGTTAAAAAAAACGCTCAGTCCCCAAGGTACGGTTACCCGGGGGGTTTGTGCGATACAGGATGGGTATCTAAAATCAGTACAAGAGCTGACCGCGATTGCCCAAGAGGGGAGCCGGATTGTCAATACCACGGCGGATGGGGTAAAGCAGGAACTCGCCCCGGATACGCCTGTATCCATGAACTTCTGGGGCTTCCCGACGAGTATATTCCCGGATCTGCGTCGTTATTTTGATGCGTTTCTCAAGACCTCCGCAGAGCAGCCAAAGCAGGAGTGTTACCTTCCTCTGGCCGCGGATTGGTTCATCAAAAACCAGCTGCTTAAAATCCGGGTCCTCCTTGCTGATTCGGACTGGTTCGGGGTTACCTACCAGGAAGACCGGGGAGTGGCGGTGAACCGTATCGCCGAATTGACTGCCCAGGGCGTATACCCTGCTTCACTGTGGAATTCCTAATGGGTTTTCACCCTCACAGGTCATGGGTCGTTTCCCCATGCTGAGTCCTGTTTCAAAAGGGGGGCTCTCTTGGAAAGCCTTCATACCCGGTTGGTTGGTACTGCCTTGGGTAGTGGTAAGTATCCTGTCCTGTGGGTTTGAACCTGCCACTGGGGTACTGTGGACTGACAGGCCTGAGTTCGCCCTCTATGCAGAATATTTTAATTCCAGCCAAGAGCGTTACAAGATTGAAACCCGGTACTATGAATTCCCCGCACAACGATTGACCGAAACCACGGAATCCCCGGATATTGTGGTGGGAAATTGGCTGAAAAGCGTCTCTACCCGCAACTTGTTTAAACCCCTCAATCGTTTTTTTACCCAGAATCAGGTAGCAAAAACCGCTTTTTATCCCCGGCTCCTGGCCCTCGGTAACATTGAAAATAAACAGTATCTGCTTCCGGTAGCCTTCAACATCCCTGCCATTGTATTTGCTCGGGCTAATGGGCCATTACTCTCAAACCCTTTTACGGTTACCTTTGAAGAACTGAAAGCTCTGGGGACCGGGTACAATATGGGGCAGAACGGTATATATTCCCGGATGGGCTTTTCCCCTGCCTGGAACGATGAATTCCTTTTTGTGGCTACCACCCTTTTTAATGTCTCCTTCAGGGAAGCGGATCCCCTAGCCTGGAATCCGGAAGCCTTGGAGCAAGCCATCGGGTACCTGCGGAACTGGACCCAGGAGTCCAATACCAGTATCCAGGCAGAGGATGAGTTTGTCTTTAAATACTGCTATGATCCCCCTGCCAAACTCGCCGCTTCCGGGCGGATCCTCTTTACCTACATGAATAGTATGGACTTTTTCACCCTGACTCAGGAAAGCCGGACCAATCTTGACTTCCGCTGGATCGCCGAACAAGATACCATACCCCTCTTTGAAGAGACCGTGTATTACGGAATTTATAAGAAGGGAAAGGCAAAGAAGGCCGCTACTGCCTTTACTCAATGGTTTTTTCAGGCTGAAACCCAGCGCCTCCTCTTGGAAATCAGCAGGAAACAAGGGATCCATGAGACCCTTTTTGGTATCAGTAGCGGTTTTTCTGCCCTACGAATCGTCACGGAACAGATTTTTCCCCAGTTTTACCCAAGTCTCTTGGGACACACCCCTCCTGATGATTTCATGGCTCCCCCGAATATCCTTCCCCAGCATTGGAATAGCCTCAAGGAACAGGTCATCCTGCCGTATCTCCAGGATCGGATCCGGCAAACTGGGGAAGCAGTACCCCGCCCGCTGGAAAGACGGGTCAACGATTGGTATCGGATCAATAATTTTTCCCATACCGAGTAGGGGGCATTTCAGGGGTGCAATAATCGTATAAAAATAGCTATTTTTTTATTATTTTCCTTGATGATATGTCTGTAGTGTATCAATATTAAGCAAGGGGGTAATACGATGATCCATGCCATTGTACATACCAATGTTATTGCCAGTATCGGCTATGTAACCGGTACGTCTAGAGATGAAAAAATGTCCCTACCCGTAGTTCCGTTACAGTATATCTATGCTCAATTTAAGCATGTTTCTGGGGTGCAGGCTCCGGAAGGGGTCCAGGGGGTTCCCATTACGAAACTAAAAATTCTCGATTGCCTCATAGAGCAATTGAGTGAAATGAAGCGGAAGAAAGAACCCCTACCGGGTCCCCTTACCGGTGAGCATATAGATGCGCTGATCGAGAAATACATGCAGCAGATTTATCAGAGCATGAGGGCAGGTATGGTTCCGATACCCTACCAGCAGGTTCCGATAGCTCCCGGGGGCATGATTTTTGAGCTGGTAGCGTAGAGCGTTATAGGAGGGATGGAGCATCCTATAAATTTAATCTTATAATTCTTAAATTTAATCTAAACTATAATTGACAGTATATCAGAAAGGGTTTTATAGTATCTTCATGAATGCTTTAAGTAGGCAACAGCTTACAACCTATTATGAACGGTATAAAACCAATGAAGTAATCTTTAATAAAGAAATACTTGAGGTTACAGGTCTCTTGAGTAAACACATCCGTTTAAAATGTAAGGGAAAGTTATGGCCTTGTGTCATTTATGCGGCTTCTCTTCAGATGGTGAAGATCTTGGTGAATACCAAATCAGGGTTAATGCAAAGCCTTCAAGATGCTAATAATGGGGCGAATATTCGATTTTGTTTTAAAGGAAATGAAGAAGAGGAGCCGGTAATCTTCTTTGTCGCGGTTCGATCCATAGGGTATACTCCCTATGGTGGTTTGAAAGACACCGGTATGGTTACCCTGCAATTTGTCCAGCAAGCCCCGGATTATTTAATCGGAGTCCTGGGACGGATTCTTGATGCTACTGCAAACACCCAGGGTACTTCCAAGCGCCGCGGAGAACGGGTCATTATTACCAGTGAAACCCAGCGTATGCTTGGTATCGTGTCTAAGGAGACGGCTGTTTCTGTTCAAGGGGTGCCGCGGCAGTGTATATTACGGGATATTTCGTTCTATGGCGCTAAAATCGTTATCATGGGGCTTGCCAATTTCTTGAATGATCGGGATGCGGTTCTCCGTATAGACTTTGAGGAACCACGGGAAAGTTATTTCTTAAAAGGGAAATTTCGCCATTCGGAAACCGTTGAAGGCCGTAAGGACCTGGTGGCCATGGGAATGGCTTTTTATGATGATCTGATCCCGCTGAAATATAAAATACGAATCAATACGTATATTACCCAGGTACGGGCAATTAATCGGACAGATACAAGCACCGTACCGGAGACTTCCCAAGAAGCGTCTCCCAGCGCCTCTAAAACGGTTCAGGATAGGGAGACTGAGGATGACCGTATTTAGGTTGATGATAAACCTCGTATTTTGTACCGAGTAAAAAATAGTTTTTTCAAAACAGCGATTAGGGGTATCTTGGGTCCTATGAAAAGGCCCTTGGAAAAACCGGCCTTGAATCAGCGGTTCCTATAGGCTAAGCTTATCTTATAGAGCGTTTGTATGTCATGTTCTTCGTCGATAGGGTTATCTGCAGGTTAAGGTTCTACCAGGTACGAGAATTGAGGGAAGACCATAAGGACGCCTGATTTTATATGAACAAAGAAAACCCACTCCAAGCCCAACCCACTCCACACCGTAAAGAAAAGATTGTGTTCTTATCGGTACCTGAGTCCTTAAGGGGACCGATTGAAACCATATCCCCAGACTCTGCTGGGGAAGGGTTCGTCATCGATCCTGCCATTCCGATTCCCGTAGAATTGGCGCCCGGGACAGAGGTCTTGGATTTGGAGGAACTTTCCTGGGAGATGATCCTTGCAGGCATGATGCGAGTGGTTGCAGAGGATCCTGAAGGAACCAATGCCCAGTACTACCGCTGTTTTGTCCTGGCGGTTAAACCGGATATTTTGACCGAATTTACCACTGCTGCGCTTCTTAAGGCTCACAATGGCGATTATACCCTGGCCCTTGAAATTATAGGCTTGCTGGAAGGGCTTTTTCCTGGCTTACCGGCGCTGCTCCTCAACCGGGCGCTGATTCTGGAAGCACAGGCCCATGCCCGGTCAGAACATACAGGGGCACAGGATGTGGCCTATAACGCCTACCAAGCACTACTGGATCTCCGCCCTCCTTTTCCTGAGGGGATCTTCAATGCAGGTTTTTTCTTTATGAAACGCCAGAACTTTGAAGAGGCTCGGGAATGTTTTCAGACCTATCTCCAACTGGGAGATGAGCCTGAAAAACAGGAACAGGCGGCCCTCATGGTGGAAGCCATTCAAACCCATAACTTGGATGATGCCCTGTTCCGGGAGGCCTATGATTGCATTCGGGAAGATAAGGCAGCCCAGGGGATTGCTAAGATTGGGAATTTTCTTGAACGTCATCCTCAGGGCTGGAATGGGTGGTTTCTCCTGGGCTGGGGACTCAGGAAGCTGGGCCGTTGGCATGATGGGATTAAGGCCTTTAGAAAAGCCATAGAATTGGGGGGAGATACCAGCGATACCAGGAACGAACTGGCCCTCTGCTTGATGGAAAGCGGAGATTGGGTGGGAGCCCGGAAAGAGCTGGAAACCGCCCTTTGGGAAGGGCCTGAAAACGTCAAAATCATCTCCAATCTGGGGATCCTCGCCCTTAAAACGGGAAACCTCCAGGAGGCTGCAGGATTTTTCCGCACCGTCCTGGAGCTAGACCCCCAGGATCCGGTAGCTAAGGCGTATTTTAAAGGGTGATGCAGGGTGCAGCCATCTGAACGAGCCCAGGGATTCAGGGCTCTTGTGAGAGGGCCAATACGTACTTTCTACGGGATACTACCAGAGATTGGAGTTCTGCCAACATGGACTTGTCCACTTCTTCTGCGATGGGGAAAATGTACTTGACCGTTTCTTCGGTGTACCGGTCGATAAATGCGGTATTCACCACAAACCCTAGGGCTATCATATTGGATATCCGATCCGCTACCTTGAGGGTCTTCGCGTACCGGGAGCCGTTCTCCAGGATCCGGGTGAGAAACTCCGGCTTTGTCTCACCCGGGAAACGGGTAACTTCCAGAACCAGATCATACACCGCCGGGCTCTCATAATCCACGGATAAGAGGAGATTATGATTAAAATCCGGTACATCCTCAATGAGATCATGGACAATTGATGCCTTGAGGAGTACTGAATCCACATATCCATAGTCGATGAGGGTAGCCATAGTATCCAGTTGGTGCCTGAACATATTTCCCCCTCCTTCCCGTACTTTACCGATTAATGCGGTGGCAAGCTGCATATACGGGGCCAGATGGGTTCCATTAAGCCGCAACATCTCCTCGGTGGTCATGGTAAGGGCTCCTGATCCGGCGTTGTCTGGGGTATATCCTTAAAAAGATCCCGCATATAAGATGCAAGTTTTTCGGCCCGTTGCACGGCATCGGCTAGTTTCACCTGTTCCCCTTTCACCAGATCCGGGGGAGCGTTTTTCAAGAACTGTTCATTGGCAAGTTTCCCTTGAAGACCGGCGATGAAGGTCCGGTCTTTTGCGAGATCTTTGGTAAATTTATGCTTCAAAACCGCCATGTCCACTGCTGCGGCAATATACACAAAAGCTTCAAACCCGGAACCCACGAGGCCAATAGAACCGGGGGGCCTCGTAAGGGCAGGTCCAGGATCTTCGATGGTGATGTCCCCCATACCTGCCAAGAGTTGCATCAATTCCTTGTTTTCTTTAAGAAAAAGCCCAGAAGCGCCGCTGGAACTGAGCCGAATCAAAACCGAGATTTTCTTTTCCAGGGGAATCGTACATTCGCTCCGCAGGGTCCGGACCATACGAACAAATTCCTGCAACAGGGCAACATTTTGCTCCGTGTCAGGAGCATTCCGTTCTTCCTTATATACCGGATAGGAACTCAGCATGAGCAGCCCTTGGGTATGCGGGATTTGCTCGTAAATGGCTTCGGTGATAAAAGGAAGCAGGGGGTGGAGGAGCCTCAGAGATTCGGCGAGCACCTCCAGGAGCACCGTGGTGGCTCGATCCTTTTCAGCATCATCCCCAGTACGGAAGGATACTTTCGTTGCCTCTACATACCAATCGCAGAAGTCATTCCAGAAATAATCATACGCCGCAGTGGACGCGTCATTGAAACGGTATGAAAGGAAGGCTTCGGTCATCATCTGAGCCGCCCGGTTAAGCCGGGCATAAATCCACCGGTCCACAGGCTTGAGCAGGGGATGCTCAACCAGGATCCGGTTCTCCAGATGCATCAGGATGTACCGGCTGGCATTCCAGATCTTATTGGCAAATTTTGAACCGAGTTTAAAGGATTCTTTATCCACCAAAAGGTCTTGTCCCTGGGCGCATAAAAAAGCCAAGGTGAACTTCAGGGCATCTGCGCCGAACTGGTCTACCAATTCCAAGGGGTCAAGGCCGTTTCCCAGGGTCTTGCTCATCTTCCGGCCCTGTTTATCCCGCAATAAACCGTGGATATAGATGTCCCGGAAGGGAACCTTTCCGGTAAACTCAAGTCCTGCCATGATCATCCGGGAGACCCAGAAAAAAATGATGTCATAGGCAGTTACCAGGGCAGAGGTTGGGTAAAACCGGTGAAAATCATTGGTTTTATCAGTTTCATCCCGGGCTGCCTCAGGCCAGCCCAAGGTACTGAAAGGCCACAGCCAGCTTGAAAACCAGGTATCCAGCACATCAGGATCCTGCGTGAGGTTTTCATCACCACAAGAGGGACAGGCAGACGGATCCTGCCGGGCCACGATGGTTTTACCACAGGAAGGACAGGACCACGCGGGAATCCGATGCCCCCACCAGAGCTGCCGGCTGACACACCAGTCCCGAATGTTTTTCAGCCAGTGCCGGTAGGTGTTTTCCCATTTTCGAGGGTAAAAGATGAGTTCCCCCCGCCGCCAGGCAACCAGGGCCTTTTCCGCCAAAGGCTGCATCCGTACAAACCATTGCTCTGAAAGGAAGGGTTCAATCACCGTATGGCAGCGGTAACAATGGCCCACCGCATGGGTGATGACCTGCTCCCTTACCAAAAATCCCCCTGCCTTGAGGTCACGCAAGACCGCTTCCCGGGCCGCTTTCAGGGTCAGACCACGGTATGGATCAGGAACCTGATCATTAAGCCTGCCATCAGGGTTGAGGATGGAAATGACCGGAAGCTTGTGGCGTTTCGCCACTTCCCAGTCATGGGGACTATGGGCCGGGGTAATCTTCAGCGCCCCGGTACCAAAGGCCCGGTCCACATAGGTATCGGCCACCACCGGGATTCGACGATCCGTAAGGGGAAGGAGGAGGGATTTTCCGATGAGACCCTGGTACCGGGGATCTTCCGGGTGGACCGCTACCGCGGTATCTCCCAGCATGGTTTCAGGCCGGGTGGTAGCCACTTCTATAAACCCTGGGGCCGCATCTCCATAAGGGTATCGGATATAGTACATCCTTCCTTCCAGGTCCTCATGCTCCACCTCATCATCCGAAAGGGCTGTACCACAGGAGGTACACCAATTAACCAGGTAATTTCCCTTGTACAAGAGGTTTCGTTCATAAAGAGATACAAAGACCTCTCGCACTGCCTGAGAAAGGCCCGCATCCAGGGTAAACCGTTCCCGGGACCAGTCCACGCTGGCCCCCATCCGGGCGATCTGTCGGGAAATAATCTGGTGGTACCCTTTTTTGACTTCCCAGGTCTTCTGTACCAATACTTCCCTGGCCAGATCATGCCGGCTCTGCCCCTGAGCCTTGAGCTGCTTCTCCACTACGTTTTGAGTGGCAATTCCTGCATGATCCGTACCGGGGACCCATAATACGGGCACTCCCCGCATTCGATGAAATCGGATGAGGATATCCTGGAGGCTTATATTGAGCCCATGCCCCAGATGCAGCATTCCCGTAACATTAGGGGGAGGAATCACTATCACATAGGGGGGCCTCCCGCTTCC
This sequence comes from Treponema sp., assembly GCA_031259215.1. Taxonomy (GTDB): domain Bacteria; phylum Spirochaetota; class Spirochaetia; order Treponematales; family Breznakiellaceae; genus JAIRLU01. Next base: position 18,945 of record JAIRLU010000167.1, read on the forward strand.
TTCCTGAGGTTTAAAGGCCCCCTGTTCTTGCCACTGAGTATAGATCCGGTCTTCAAAAGATCGGGGATTAAAGGACTTTTCCAGTTCAATCTTGTGCAGTTTACGTTCTTTCATGCCATTGCCCTCAGGTTATAATCGTACTCATGGTAACCGCTCGCATCAGGTGTTTTTCCCCTGATGCTGCATTTTATATTACAGATAATACTTGATTGCCTTATACTGTGCAACAAGCCCAAAAGGCATAGATCCCTCTCTCTACCCATACAGAGCAAGACATCTCCCTCCAAAAACCAGGATCCCCTATAGGTTTCCAGCTTTTTACGTGCCTTCAGTATCAGTTTCTTGGATTCTTCATAGACAATGTGCTG
>JAIRLU010000177.1 GCA_031259215.1 Treponema sp.
AAACCTCAGTTTCTGAACAACTTCCGCTTAAAAAACAGCAAAATGCGGAGCATTTTGCAAGACTTGTTCGATAACCAACCGAGTTATTGAACAAGTCCAGTGATCCCATACTATAGAACACCCTGGGATCATGCAAGAGCTATGGTGCATTCCCTGGGGTGCGAGGCGCTTTTTGATGATTTGGAGAGTGGGAGGCTCGTCTAAGCGGAGGGGGTGCACCGATGCTTCCTCGATAGATCACCTTGGGGTACACGGAGATCCCCAGTTTTTTCTCCAATACCGCAAGGCGGCGTAGATCTTCCCCATCTCCAAGGGTAACCATAATGCCCCGCTGCCCGGCCCGGCCTGTACGACCTGCCCGGTGGATGTATCCCTCTTTATCTGGTACATCCAGGGCAACCACATGGGTAATCCGGGGAATGTCCAGTCCCCGGGCAGCAAGGTCGCTTGAAACCAGAACCCGGGCTCTGCCCGCTTTAAAGTCCTCTAGGGCCTGTTTTCGGGTCTTTTTATCCATCTCGCCGTAAAGACCCACCGCAGCTATCTGGTGATATTGCAGCTGGGAAACGATGTTCCCCACCTGCCCGCCCCGGCTGCTAAAGATCAAGACCTTTTTCCCCTTTATCGCAACAAGCAAGGAACAGAGCACCGAAATCTTTTTCCTAGCCTCGCTGAAAAAGGCCCAGTGTTGTATCCGTTCCCGTAAGATCTCCTGTTCTTCACTTGCCACGGTGAGGATGGGCTCCCCCATCAGGGGGAGGAGCCGTTCCCGGCTTCGGGCAGACATGGTAGCCGAACATGCCGTAGTTTGACGGATAGGATTGATACAGCTTACCAAGTCCTGGGTTTCTGGGAAGAGTTCATCCGCGATAAGCCTATCCCCTTCATCCAGAACCAGGGCCTTGACCTGGCCCAGCTTGAGCTTTCCCATACGGGCTAACTGTAAGAGTCGAGCAGGATTTCCCAGGATTACCTGGGGTTTGTCTTTTTTAAGGGTCTCGATCTGTCGATGCATATTCGCAGAGCCGATGATGAGACTCATCTTGATAAGACTTTTTCCAGGACCTTCTCGTATAAGAAATTCCCCTTCTTCTTTAATCTGGGAACACAGTTCCAAGGTAGGGGCCACGATCAAGAGCATCGGACCGGAAGCCCCTGCAGTACGGCATACGCCAGAACTCAGCAGCCGCTCAAACAGGGGCAGCAAGTAGGCAAAGGTCTTTCCGGTACCGGTAGCAGAATGAAAGAGCAGGTTCTCACCGGATAAAAGCCGGGGAATGACCAGCTTTTGTATCTCTGTAGGATGGTGAATCCCCCGTTCCGAAAGTCGCTGGATAAAAAAAGGGGATATCCCCAGATCCGTATATGAAAAAGATGCATGCAGCGCCATGTTTGTCCTCTCTATCTAGGTACTATACCATTTGATGCCATGCTAGATCACGGCCTTTTCCTGCCAACGACCGTGAAGCCAGCGCCAGGTATAACAGGTCCCTCGAACAAGGAAATCCCCAGCCATACCAAACCATATACCGACCGCTCCAAAACCACAAACAGAGGATAACACATAGGAGAGACTTAACCGAACCGTAAACATGGATACACTCGCGAGGATCATGCAGAACCGCGCGTCCCCTGCGGCCCGTAAGGCATGGGGCAGCGCAAAACTCAGGGGCCACGCAATGGAGGAGGAAATGCAATGAATCGATAAAAACCTTTTGGTCAATGCATGGGCTTCAAGGCTGAGGCTAAAACAGCTTACCAGGAATTCCATAGATAAAAAAATCAGGAGGTTTAGAAAAATCAGCACTCCATAGGTTAAATACAGGAGCTTTTTGGTGTATGCCTTGGCTCCTCTATAGTCCCGAGCCCCTACGCATTGGCCGACAATGATCAGGATGGCCATGCCGAAACCCTGGCCAGGCATGTAGATAAAGGAACCAATGGAACTGGTAATGGCGCTGGCTGCAATGGATGGGGTACCAAAGGTACTTACCAGCCTGGAGACCAGGAGTTTGCCGATTTGGAACATGGAGTTTTCCAGCCCGCTGGGTATTCCTATGTTCAAAATACGGCGAATCATGGCAAGATCCATCGGTGTTTTACCTATCCCTGCTAGAGAAACAGGCCCCGCCCGCTGGGACATGAGTAAGGCGCTCAACACCACCGCAGCAACGGCCCGGCTTATCAAGGTGGCGATAGCCGCACCGGCAACCCCCATCTGAAAACCAAAGATGAAAAGGACGTTTCCACCGATGTTTAACCCATTTACCAAGAGGGTAACCAGCATGGTTATCCGGCTATTACCCATACTGCGGAACAGAGAAGCCCCGGCATTATAAACCGCCAGAAAAGGATACCCCAGGGCACTGAGCCAAAAATAGGTTTCCGCAGCAGCCAGCACTTCAGGGGCAATATTCCCATAAATAAACCTCAGGAGCAGCCGATAGGAGAGGAGGGTGAAGCCCATGATGATAAGGGATACCCAGAGGCTTACATACATAAGCTGCTTGGACGCACGGTTTGCATTTTTCAGGTCTCTACGGCCTATGTATTGACTGACCACCACCGAACCGCCGGTGGAAAGGGCCCCAAAGGCGATAATCAGCAGTACATTGATAGCATCCACCAAGGATACCCCTGAAACAGCGGACTCTCCCACGGTACTTACCATCACCGTATCCGCTATTCCTATGGTAACATTGAGGACTTGCTCCACTATCAGGGGCCAGAGCAGGCGAAACAACTCGGCATTAGTCCACCGTTCTGTCAGAGGGGTTGCATTCAAAAAAATACCTTATAGCAACGAGGCCATACCAGAAGAACCGATGCAACCGAGGGGCATGCCCCTTCACCGGATAAGCAGGGTCCTTCCAGAGGGCCTTAGGGTTCTATCCGTTTCCGGTCTCGGGGAAAGAGGCTGGCTTCCTTTACATTGTTCAGCCCCAAGATTTTCTGGGTGAGCCGCTCGCAGCCTACTGCAAAGCCGCCGTGCGGGGGACAGCCATACTGAAAGGCCCGATACCCTGCAATGGCTTCCTCTTGCAGGCCAAACTTAGGCAGTACCTCCAGGAGGGCCTGATAATCATGCTGCCGCCTGCCTCCGGTGGTGATCTCCAGCCCTCGAAACAGCGCGTCAAAACTCATGGTTCGGGTGGAATCCAAGGGGTAGGTATAAAACGGCCGATACCGCCGGGGAAACTCATTGACAAAAACCAGATCCGTCCCTTTTTCCCGGAGGGCCCAGTCGCAAAGGAGCCGTTCCGCTTCAGGGTTGATATCAAAAATCCGGGACTTTTGCTTGTTAGCCCCTGAAGCTGACTCAGCATTGACAATTCTGAGGGCCTCTTCGTAAGGGATGATAGGGGCTTGGCAGACCGCCTGGGCATCGGGAACCTGAGCATGCCAAAGGGCCAGGTCTGCAGTGTTTTTCCGGGCGAGCTCGATGAAGATATGGGAGAGGATCCCCTTTTCCAGGTCGATAAGATCCTGTTCAGACTCAATAAAGGCCATCTCCACATCCAGGGAAACATACTCGTTCAAGTGCCGGGGGGTGTCGTGTTTTTCCGCCCGGTATGCCGGGGCAACCTCAAAGACCCGCTCGAGACCGCTGGCTACCATAATCTGCTTGTAAATCTGGGGGGACTGGGCAAGGTACATCTTTTTATCGAAATAGGCCACTTCAAAAAGCTCGGCCCCTCCCTCGGTACCGCCGCCAACGAGTTTGCTGGTCTTAATTTCGGTAAAATCCTGTCCCCGGAGGTACTGGGAAAAGGCTTCGATGATGGTGGACTGTACCTTGAAAATGGCTCGAATTTTGGGGTTCCGCAAGGAGAGGGCTCGATGGTCCAAGATAGCTTCAAGACCGATCTTCCCGGTGTCGGCATTGACCTGATAGGGGAGATCCGGGGCAGATCGGGCAATATATTCCACCTTATGCCCCCTCAGTTCAACCCCTCCAGGGGCCTTTTCATTCAAAGCAGGAACACCCACCACCTGGACCGAGGATTCCAGCGTGAGGTCGGATATATCGAAGCCCTCAGCTTCCGACAGCACCAACTGCAGGATACCGGAACGATCCCGGAGGATTACAAAGGTGATGCCTCCCAGTTCCCGAATCCGGTGTACCCAGCCGAACACCTCCACGGTTTCACCGGGCTTATCCCGGCAGGTTTGAGCTATATCTTTTGCGAGAACACGCATGGTTTTATCTCCATAAAACTATCCTACCCATAAGCTTAGGGAATGTAAATAAGGGGTATAAATTGTAATGCAGGAAACCCCTTCAGTTGCATGAGAATACTTAGACAGGTTCGGAAACCCCAGTTTCCGAACCTGTCTATTGTAAAGAAAAAAAGCGATGAACCATAAGCCGGGTTCTGTGGAGTACCTGCGCATTACCGCAGGTACTGGCTGTCATCTATCTGGCAGGATCCTCTCGGATCCTATCCACGCAGTCTACCCGCGGCATAAAACGGGCCGTTTTACCGCTGTTTGACTTTGCTCCTGATGAGGCTTGCCATGCCGGAATCGTTACCGATCCCGCGGTGGGCCCTTACCCCACCCTTTCACCCTTACTGCATTCTCCTTCCCAGAACCGGTCAGGGGAATGGCAGCGGTTTACTTTCTGTTGCGCTTGCTGTCGGAAGCTTCTGGAAGCTCCCGCCCGGGAGTTACCCGGCATCATGCCCTGCGGAGCCCGGACTTTCCTCACCATATACGGTTAAACCGTTTATGACGCGACAGCACGGTTCATCGCTTTAATAACCAAAAACATACTTCCCCGGGCTACCCATGAAATAACCCCGTGGATCCTGCCCCTACAGGGCCGTCAGAGCACGGTGCTAGTCGTCATAGTCGATGTTGATTTTTTCTTCTTCCTCTTCGTCCTCTTCTTCGTAGTCGTCGTCTTCCATATCATCCAGATCCGCAAGACTGCCTGCATCTTCAAGAGCGAAAAAGTCCTCTTCCCCTTGCTCGGATTCTTCATAAAAGAGGATTCGGGAACAATAAGGGCAAAAAACGATCTCTTCTCCCTGGCGAACCGTATTGGCAAATTGCGCGGGAAGTATCATGTGGCAGCCCATACAGACCCCTCCCTTGATGGCCACGATGCCCCGACCCATCTTATTTCGGATGATCCGCTCAAACTTAAAGAGGATCTCTGCATCAATATCCGGGGTTACTGCCTGTTCTTCTTCCACCAACTGTTCAACCAGGGCTTTCTTTTCCGCGATTTCTGCTTCGATACTGGCTCGGCGTTCCGCTAATTCCGCTTCTTGCTGCTGGATGAGCGCGGCGGTGTGCCGCATCTGCTCGTCCAAATCCAGTAAGTTCCGTTCTTGGTTCTGCAACTCTTTCCGATACTGCTGTTCTTTGTCTGAAGCATCTCGAATTTCTTTATCCAGGGCCTCATATTCCCGTTGGGTATTGATGGAATCCATGTTTTTCTCGGCATGTTCCCGGGAATGTTCCGCTTCCATCAAAAGGCTGCGGTATTCCGCTTCTGCCAGCCGTGCCCGTTCATACTCTTGATTCGTCTCAATGAAGGTCTTCTTGAGCCGAGCTAACAATTCCTCTTGGGCATTGAGGATCTTAGGCGTTTCCTGAATATCATGTTCCAAGGTGATTTTTTGAGAGAGGATATCCTGTAAGGCCCGCAGATTCTCAAAAATTGTATCCATTATCATCATATATCCCCTTTAATATGGTTTATCCTTTTTCTCGGTTTCATAGGTTCATGCGGCATGGACATCGGGGATTGCGTACCCCCTGTCTATAGCGTACCAAGACACAAACGCATCCTTCAGTGGTCTAAATAATCTTTTAAACGCCGGCTCCGTTTGGGATGCCGCAGTCGGCGCAGGGCTTTCGCCTCGATCTGCCGGATCCGTTCCCGGGTAACATTGAAGTACAGCCCCACCTCTTCCAGGGTAAGGGAATACCCGTCATCCAGGCCGAAACGCATCTTGAGTACCTCCTGTTCCCTGAGGGGCAGGGTAGCCAGGACTCCGGAAAGCTGTTCCTGCAGCAAGGTAAACGCCGTGAGGTTGGCAGGATTTTCCACTTCCTTGTCTTCAATAAAATCCCCTAAGAGGGAATCTTCTTCTTCTCCGATGGGGGTTTCCAAAGAGATAGGCTCCCGGGCGACGTTCTTCACGGATTTCACCCGTTGAATGGTCCAGCCTAGGCGCTCGGCGATCTCCTCATCCGTAGGCTCCCGTCCCAGGACTTGCATGAGCTGCCGGGATTCCCGGACCACCTTGTTGATCTGTTCTATCATGTGTACCGGGACCCGGATGGTCCGGGCCTGATCGGAAATAGACCGGGTAATGGCCTGGCGGATCCACCAGGTGGCATAGGTGGAAAACTTAAAGCCTTTCTGGTATTCAAATTTCTCCACCGCCTTGATGAGACCGATGTTCCCTTCCTGGACCAGATCGAAAAAATGCAGTCCCCGGTTGGTATACTTCTTGGCAATGGAAACCACCAACCGCAAATTCGCCTTGATGAGCCGGTCCTTGGCGTTTTTCATCATGCTTCTGCCTCGGCTTATTTCTTTTGCCATCAGGTTGATACTTTCGATGGATTCTTCAAATTCCGCTTCCATCTGGCGGAGCTTCTTTTCGGTTACCTGGATAAGCCGGATCTTCTCTTTGATTTCATCCGAAGAGAGCCCCAGTTCTTCTTCAAGCCGTTCCCGTTCCTCTTTAATGGTGAGGCCTCTGCCCAACACCCGCAGTTCTTTCAGAGACCGCACCCGCAGGTGTTTTTCTATCCGTTCCTGTTCTTTCTTGTACCGTTTAATGCGCCGGGCAGCTTGAATGAATTTCTCGGAAAACCCCGTTATTTCATCGGGGTGTATTTCAGCCGCCTCAATGACGTGCATGATATGGGATCGGATTTCCTTCAGTTCAGGGTCTTCAAAAATATTCATTCCCCGGGAGATAAGCCGCCGCTTTATTTCCAGATAATTTTTGAGATCCCCCAGAATAACCCGCAAGGTTTCCTTGTAAAATTGATTAAGCCGACGCCGTTCGGTCATGTATTCGGTAATTTCTTTTTTGGAGAGGTTTAATTCCCGTAGATCTTTTTTAGAAAAAGCCTTTTGCGCGATATGGTACAATTCGGGGATGATCATGCCGGACTTTTTTATCACCCCTTTGATGATATTCTCCCCATTCTCCATCTGTTTGGAAAGTTCTACTTCTTGTTCTGCGGTAAGGAGATTTTCTCTCCCGATTTCTCTGAGATAGAGCCGGATGGGATCATCCACGGAGGATTCCTTCTCCATAGCAACCAGACGCTTCTTTTCGCCCCGGGAAGTTTTTCGCGCTTCCGGTTCCCCTTCTTCATCCCCCGGGGACTCTTCCTGAAAGATCTGGACATTATTGGCCTCAAGTAATACAAAGACCTGTTCAATCTTATCGGAATTGGCAATATGCTCAGGTAAATAATCCGACAACTCCTCGTAAGAGAGGGACTTTTTTCCCTTGGCATATTCAATCAACTTCAAAACAGCAGGATCAAGCTGCAAATCCGTCATTGCTTATCTTCCTTCATTCGGCGTAATTCAGCATCTATATGCATCTTCTCAGCAAGGAGTTCTTCCGAATGCACCTTAGCGGTTCCGCTTGTTACAAGCCGAAGCTCCATTACAATTTCATGCAACCGCTTTTCAAGCCGCCGCTGCTTAACCCGTTTAATACCATCCGAAACGAGTTGGTCTGGATTTGAAGAAAATTCCCTCGATGCAGCCTGCTTAATAACAAAATTCCGCAAACCCTCTCTGCTGATGCGAGATAAAAGAGCATCCATACCGGATTCATCATATATAAAACACTCTTCCAACGCGATAAAGAGTTCTTTTGCACAAGGATCTTCAATCTCCTTAATCAAAAGACTGGTGCGCAATTTTGGGTATAATCGATAATGTACCGAAACCGCAATGAGCAGATACAACTCATCGTTCATGCGGATCGATCCTCCTGTCTGAGGGTTTTCCTCTTCCTTTCCCTCCCTTGATACATACCTTTGGGTAGAATTACTATGACTCGTATAGTCATGGAATACCGCCATTCGATCCACCCCAAAGGCATCAGCTATATGATCAATAGAGGCCCTTCTTGAAACCTCCGAGTCCAGGGTCGCTACATAAGGAAACATGAAAGCACAGGCTTTCGCTTTCCCCTCAGAACCGGATAGATCAAAAAAAGACCTGCTGCGGATTATAAGATACTCAAGATCAATTATAACATTTTTTGCCGTTTTTTGCAATGCCTCTGGGCCGGCTTCTTGTAAAATATCCGCAGGATCTTTATAGACCGCCGCGGATTCTTGGCCCTGCAGGGGAACCACCACTTCCGCAGCCAGGCCGTTTCTCCTGCAGGTGAGGATGGCTTTAAGCGCTGCCTGATGTCCTGCCGAATCTGCATCAAAGAAAAGGTACACCCGCTCTGCCCAGCGGTGCAGGAGCTGGGCCTGCTCATCGGTAAAGGCCGTTCCCAACGGGGCCACTGCATTGGTGATACCCACGTGGTGGAGGGCAATCACATCCATATACCCTTCCGCGATATAGGCCGCCTTGGTTTGTCGAATGGACTTGAGGGCCTGATCCAGGGCAAACAGGGTCTGTCCTTTTTTGTACTGATCCGATTCTGGTGAATTGAGGTATTTAGGCCCTTCCCCGGATACAAGCCGTCCTCCAAAGGCTATGGTCCGTCCCTGCCGATCCGCAATGGGAAACATGAGTCGGCCCGAAAAGAAACTGGACCGGGGATATTTGGCCGAGAAAAGCCCGGAGGAAGCGAGAAAGCCTTCGGAGTAGCCCTTTTTGGAGAGAAACCGGAACAGCCAGCGCCTATCCGCGGGTGCATAACCCAGACGGAACCGCTCGAGGGTCTCCACATCCAATCCCCGGGAAAGGACATAGTGTTTTGCCCTGGTTCCTTCAGAGCCTTGCATCAGCAGATAGTGAAAACTCCCGGCCACCCGGCGGTAGAGTTCGGTTTTTTCCTCAAACTCCTGGATCCGTAAAGACACCCCTGGATCCTGCGGCCCCTCATACACCAGGGGAACCCCAAAGCGTTTTGCCAGAAGGGTTACGGCTTCAGGAAAGGAGAGTTTCTCCATCTCCATGACAAAGTTGAGCACCGTCCCCCCCTTGCCGCAGCCAAAACAATGGTACAATTTGAGGTCTGGGTTTACCGTGAAGGAAGGGGTCTTTTCGTGGTGAAAGGGACAGAGCCCTACATACCGTCCGCCTCGTTGTTCAAGCCGCACATAATCACCCACCACCGCAAGGGCGTCTATGGTATGGTTCACCGCTTGTATGGTGGATTGGGCGATATAGCTCATCCCAGATACGCTTCCTGGTCAGCGGGGAGGGTACCTATCACGAGGAAGAACGACCTTTAACATAGAGGGCCCCTGCCCGGATGTGATCATCCAAAGTACGGGAAAAATAGTGCCGTCCTGCGGTACTGTCTATCAAACGGAAATAGAGATACTCCTTCCGGATAGGATTAAACGCCGCCTTCAGGGCGATTGCCCCAGGAGCAGAAATCGGTCCTGGGGGCAGCCCGGTTCTCATATAGGTGTTATAGGGATCTTGAATTTCCGTATCCCTGGTATAGAGTACCTCTGGATGAGGCTGTCCCTGGATTTCGGTGATCACGTATTCTACGGTGGCGCAGGATTGCAGGGCCATACCCATATCCAAGCGATTATAAAACACCCCGGCCATAAGGGGGGCCTCTTCATCTACCCGGTATTCCCGTTCCACAATCGACGCAATGATAACCTTCTGGTATAACGCTTCAGGACTCAGGGCCTTACCCGGCACCTCACCCCTCAGATCGGATAAGGCGGCAATGCGCCTAAAAAAGGTATCTGCCATAGCTTTGACCACCAAGGACGCAGGATAGTCCCGGGGAAAGAAATAGGTATCAGGATAGAGAAAGCCTTCCATGGTTGCACCGGGTATTTGGTAGGCGGCCCGTATGTCCCCGTCCTCAGTAGCCGCCAAAAAAGCGTCGGCATCACAGATTTCCGCGGCAGCAAGAATCTTAGCCATTTTTTTAAGGGTTACCCCTTCAGGGATGGTTACTCGGGTGAGAAACTGCTCTCCCCTTACCAGGATAGAGCGGATAGCCATTTGGCTTGCAGGAAGCTCCAACTGGTAGGTTCCCGCTTTTATATACCCCTTATCAAGCCGGGAAAGGATGTACCAGAAATAATGGCTTCGGATGATCCCCGCATCTTTCAGCCGCTTTCCCACGGACATGGCGCTTTCACCGGCATAGACTTCAAAGAAACGGGGGTACGCCTTGGGGGGGCGCGGAATTACCGCTTCGATGTCGGCTGCTCCTCCGGGATCAGCCGGCATCGAAGCCGGATCAGGAGGCGCATTAAAATACATAAACCCTCCTATGGCCACTGCCGAGAATAATACCCCCATGCCTATAAGGCAGCCCATGCAAAGCCCTACTATTTTAAGGATCCGGATCATAGGAACGCTTTTCCTCCCTTGCCCTTAGTGGTTTGATGCGGTATGATGATGCACCCTCAGGTGTCTAAAAGACCTTCCACGTCTTGTATGGAAAGCTGTTCATAGAGGGTCCGCTCTATTTTTAAGAGTACCTCCCGTTCCGCCGGCAGAAGGGTATTTTCTGCCTTTTTAAGCCGGGTAAATAAGACCTTCAGTTCCTTAAAAGTGAAAAACATACCCCCTTCATGCTGATATTCCATCGGCGCCACGCGGTTTTCTCCTATAAACTGATTTCCAGCCCTTCGGTGGCAAGGCTTACTTTGAGGCCCTGGAAACCCATGCGTTCAATGTACCACTGGGCGGATTGTAAAAGGGTATAGAGTTTGCGGTCATCATAGGTAGGTTCGTGGTGGAACAAAACCAGGTGTTTTATCTTCCAATGCGCGGCAAAATCCACCGCCATACTGAAAGCGCTATGGCCCCAATCGTATTTTTCAATGGCTTCCTTTAAGGTGTATTGAGAATCAATGACCGCCACATCACAACGCTCAAAAAACGCGGTATTTTCTTCGTTCTCGATAAAATCCGTTGCAGATAAGGCCACATCTGTGGCATAGATAAACCGGTGTTTCCCATCATCAACCCGATAAGAATAGGAATCTCCAGGATGGTTCATGAGTTTATAGGAAATACGTACCTTATATAAAGTAAGCTCCTGGGACAAACAATGAAAGATCTTCGTGGCGCCCATCATGTCCATGGTTGCCGGAAAATAGGGGGACCGCATTTGCTTAGCCAGAATGGTCTCCAGGTCTTGCTTGGGGGAATAAAAATTAACCTGCACCGAGGGATCATAGGCAGGATTAAAAAAGGGCAAACCCATGATATGATCCCAATGAAAATGAGAAAAAAAGATATGGTAGTGGGGTATCTTCGGCTCCTGCTGGGCCAGCGCCACGCCCAGTTCCCGAAGCCCTGAACCGGCGTCAAAAATGAGGACCTGCTGGGGATCATCCGGCGTAACCGAAACGCAGGAGGTGTTGCCCCCCACCGTACTACCCAGCCAGGGAGGTAACTCTGCAAGAAACCGTTCCTTGGCTTCAGGGGTTTCCATATCCGCCGGGCGAATCTGTGCTATGATTGCGGTAACTTTGCTTTGTATATGGGATGATACCAGCGGCGCCGGTAAAGAACCACGGACACCCCAAAAATGGATATGCATCTACTCTCCCTCGCTGTTTAGACTTTTCTTGCAATGAGCGGTTCTCCCCTTTGCCGGCTTACCCATAGTTCTATTTCACCCTGTGTATGCAACCTACCGGTTCCCATACCCGGACACGAGGCCGCCGCACGGTTCCAGGCATCAGGAGAAACGAGTATTGACGGCCAAAATGGAAAGGTTCTACACTGGAGGGGACGTCCTTTATACACCGAACATCCGTTCTGCCAGAAAATACAATCATAATCAGTCGTTTCTTTTAAGGAAAGCCGTTCCTCACCCCTCGTTCCTGGAACCCACCGACAATAGGTTTCTATAACCTTATTATATTCCATTTGTAAGGTCACGGCTAGAATAAGAACATCTTTTTTAGACAAAAATACAAACCCGCTTTCATACCGGCAACAGACTGAACAACGGGTACAGGAAAACCGTAGCCCCTTACGATAAAAAGGTTCCTTATAGAACTCCCCATACGAGGCCGGGGAACGAGACCGACTCGCCATGCTGCCTCCAAAAAAACAGGGGTTGTCCTTTCCTTGTAGACAACCCCCCATGGGGAGAGAAGGATTCGAACCTTCGAAGGCGGAGCCAACAGATTTACAGTCTGCCCCCTTTGACCGCTCGGGAATCTCCCCGTATGCCATGCACGTGCCCGTCCCGGTTTCCCAAAACTACGGCTTTCCCCCCTCCATCGGAAAGCCATCTCCCGGAGTCGAACCGGGGACCTCATGATTACAAGTCAGGTGCTCTACCCAACTGAGCTAAGATGGCAACATAATATGAATTATAATACCCATATTGGACGCGATCCGTCAAGCCTTTTTAGCGCTTTCTGACCATATCAGGAAAAAAAGGGAACAATTCCCCCCGCCCGTCCAGCCCTGGGATGCACAAAGCCCTTTAATGAAGCCGAAACCGCTGGGAAAGTTCCTTAAGATGACTGCCGATAAAAAGGGCGCCATAACTCGTTACAATACCTCCAATGGTAAGCCCCAGAGGAAGCAAAAGAGACGAACCAGAAGCAGCGCTGAACTTTACCGCATCCATGCCAAAAAAGGACGTAGGTAAGGTAACCAGGATAATCAGCCCGCTGATCACCCAGCCCCGAAAAGAAACCCCTGCAACCAGGTCCCTATCCAAGGCTGCCCGGTCAGGTTCTTCCCGATAAATCGCTTCCATGATGGCATCCTCCAGGGCCGGGACCTCAGGAAAAAAACCGGCCTCCAAGAGTTCCTGAAGGGCCTCCAGTTTTTTCAGTTCCTCATCACAGCGCCGGCAATATAAACGGTGCAGCCCTAGGTACAACCGATAGCGGAGGGGAAGGGGCCGTTCTCCTAGGGCCTCATACACCTTATCCAGCACTTTTTCCTCGATCATCATCGGACACTTCATGCTCATCTCCTTACCGAACGCAACTCCCCGGTCACGGAAGTACATCGGCCTTGTTCATAGATACTGAAAATCCGCCAGTTTTTCCCGGAGTAATTTCTTGGCCCGGAATACATGGGATTTAATCGTATTAACCGGATACCCGGTGATAACCTGGATCTCTTGATATGATCTATCATAGAAAAAGAAGAGATCCACGCAGATCCGGTACCGTTCGGGAAGCTCCTTCACCGCTTCCCCGACCGCAGCTTGCACTGCCTGCCTGAGCAGGGTTTGTTCCGGGGTATTCCAATCCCGGGCATACTCAGAGCTTGCCGGGTCTTCTGCCAAGCTCTGGTATTCTGTTTTGCGGGCGGCCCTATTCACCGCGGTATTATAGGCCACCCTATACAGCCAGGTAGAAAACCTACAGCGGCCTTCAAAGGTGGAAAGATGCCGAAATACTTTCAAGAACACCTCTTGGGTAAAATCTGAAGCATCCTCGGTGTTATGGAAAAAACTTAATCCCATGCGGTATACCGTCTTTTCGTGCCGGTTCACCAGAAGCCGGAACAATTCTTTCTGTCCCGAGACGACCTCTGCGACGATCAAAGGATCGTCAAAATCGTCTCCCTTATTCATGGAGCTCTATCGCTCCGCTTAATCCCATAATAGACCAATAAGCCGATCCCGATGGATAAGGGGATGATCCCCCCTAAAAGACCGAAATTGACCCCTAAAGCGATGACGAGAAAAACCGTTAACCCCAATCCAACACTGCTGAGGAGCAAGCCTGTAAGCAAACTAAAGGAAAGGAGATCAAAGGGAGGCCGCTCGTACTGCCCTGCCTGGATGAGCAAGGTCCTCCGCTTATGATTCCACAGGAGATAAAAAAACACCACCACCGACCCCATCACGATCCCCACGATGGGGATGATGGCGATGATCACCCGTACCGCATTTGATGTCGATGGCTCCATAAAATAACGCTCCTTATGACCTTGTGGGGATGAAAAGGCTGTATGAAACCTCAGCTTAAAAAGCGGATAGCCTGCTTGAAAAGCTGCTGTTCCCGCTCTGTTCCGTCTACACCGGGAGGCAAAGCAGCCGCTGCCTTGGCCAGAGCCTCTGCAGCGGCCCGCTTATCATAGCCCATCTCGACCAGGGCATCCACCAGTTCCCTATGGGGAGAGGACACCGGGTCTGCCCGGGACACCGGTGTGAGCTTACCCTTCAATGCGAGGATCATCTTCTGGGCGGTTTTCTTTCCCAATCCCGGTACTCCTTCCAACCGGGCTATATCCTCCATCTCCAGGGCGGTTTCTAAGTCCTCCGGGCTTATGCCTCCCAGGATTTTCAGGGCCCCCTTGGGGCCGATCCCTTCCACCTTGAGGAGTTCCAGAAAGGTAGTCCGCCGAGCCCTATCGGCAAACCCAAAGACCCGCATCTGGTCTTCTTTATGGTAGAGCCAAGTGAAGACCTGCCCGGTTTCCCCTGCCTCAGGAAGCTGGGCCAGGTCCGTAGCAGGTACGGCAATATCCCATTCGATACCGCCGGTTACAATCCGCAGGGTATCCTGCAGTTTTTCGGTAATGGTTCCCCGGATACTATTGAACATATACTTCCTTATCTCCTTATGAACTATACGGGAGGCACACCCCATTTTCAAGTGCATAAGACATGGTCAGCACACCCAAGGAGGGCCGCCGGGCAACCGCATCCGCGGTGCATCTCATTTTTTCCGTTTCCCCTAACATGTCTTAATACGCAATACGACGAGGGTATAGACTTTTTTCTCATTGAGGGACGGCCCGTAAATCGTGAGGGATAGCCCGCAAACCGTGCAGAAGGCTCCCAATGTAGGAAGACCTTGGCAGTGTTACTAGGCAAACCGGTATCATCAACCCTACCCTCACACCACAGGTTCGCTACAATCGGATTTGAAAATTCTATCGAGAAACTATTGACTATTTTGTAGTTATTTTTGTATAATTATTACAAATTCTCTTTGTTAAGGAGCAGATTAATGAAAAAGCTGTTGTTAGGATTTGTACTTATCTTTGGCATTAATGCCATAGCTTTCTCATTAGAGGAAGGATGGATTTCTCTCGGGGCAAACTGGGGTAATTATTTTGACCGGGGAAGTGAATTGGGAAGTGTTTATATCGGATCGCCAGGAATTAATCTGAGCAGTTATGCATTCTGGAATCAAAAAAATATCGGCATGTTTGTTAGTTGCGACTTTTTCTTCCCGGTAGTGGAAAATATAGAAAATAATTATAAACCCATAGGTCAGATTGATCTCATGGTAGGCCCCGGTTTTAAGTATGCTATTAATGAAGCACTAAAAGTGTATGCCGGTATTGGGTTTGATATCAATTGGCTCTCTTTAATGGATCGCATAAATGAAGATGAAAAAACAACCGATACGAGAAAGGCATTCGGGATTGGAGGGGACATAGGATTAAAATATGACCTCACCGATCTGTTTTATATCAATGTTGGAACCACCGTAACATATAATTTTGCCGGCTATCAATTAGTTCGGTCAACCGCTGATAACTGGACAAATACAAAAACAGAAACATCTCGATGGATACATAACTATTCCCTGATTGGAATAAAGCCGTATATAGCAATCGGGTTTAATTATTATCAAGAAAAAGTACACTGGGGAAAACCGAGTACATAAAATGGTGAAAAGGCAAAACAGCGCATAAGGAGGCTGTCGAAGTAATCGTTTTCAACGATTTTTACCAGAATTGTTTTGATAGCATGATTTCTTAATTCCTTATACCACAAGGAATTAAGAAAAGGTGTCTTTATCAAAATATGCGGGGAAGTCCCTCAAAAAGACTTTTCCGACAGTCTCAACAGGACTGGTTACGGGCAGATCCGCAAAGGGGGTCTGACGGAGGGGCTAAAGCCCCGCTTTGGGCTTATGGCGGTGCAAAAAATTATTGACAAAATCATGTACATGGTTTATGTAGTGGAGGACTGTTTTATGAAAAGATGCTGCTTGATTGGATTGATTTTGTTTTTGCTATCCCTTTCTCTCGTCGTCGCGCAAGAACGGGGGGAAAGGAAGCGGGGGTTTTATATAGATGTGGGGCTTGGTTTTGGAGGTATAAGCTATTTTGGGGGTGACACGAAAACAATAGCGGATACATTTAATGAAACTGCGGATATGCGTCTCACTATGGATATGAGCCTTTTAACAATAGGGTGGGCATTAACCCAAAATGGGTATCTTGTCGGAACCATCGCCGGAGTCGGTGACGCCTATATTGACTCAGAGATGAATCAAAGCCAACTAAGTATCGGTATGTTTGGTATTGGTACACGGTACTATCCGCTACCAAGTAAAAAACATTTGCAACTTGGACTTGATGTGGGGATAAGCGAAATAGATGTATTGCATGACGAAAAAACAGTTTCTTCAGATCTAGGGTTCAGCAGCAGACTTTCTGCGGCTTATGATTTTGATTCGACTATGACGGGGCTCACGGTACTTTTGGGAGGGACCGTAATGCTGAATATCATCGAACGCGATACTAGTTTGTCCTATGCGCTATTTCTCAAACTGGCGTTTAAATAAAAGAGTTGTTCAAAAACTGAAGTTTTTGAACAAATTCCGATAAAAAACCGCAAAATGCGGAGCATTTTGCAAGACTTGTTCGATAACCAACCGGGTTATCGAACAAGTCCAAAGAATCCCCCGCAAGCTCCGGGGTATTGAAGGTTTCTCCTTGCAATCTTTACGCAGGTCAGTCGCTTCGGCAACTTCGTTGCCGCCCCACGCTTCGCCCGGTTATGGAACTACATGATTATTGCCCACGCCCCCAACTTCTGTGCACGGAGCAGAGCCGGACCGCTTTCGGTTTGGTTCCGTCCTGAAGTTTAGAGCCGAGGCACACCAAGCCCCCGTCCGTGAGGGACGGCCCATAGGAGTTTCTTGTTACTTCCGCCCCTATTACCTGCACGCCGCTTTACGGTGGCCGGTAACTAGGGATTTAGGGGGATATGAAGGCCTAACGTTCATATACATACATACAGCACTATTTTTTGAAATATCAAGGTGTTTTACAATTTTTTAAAAAGTTCATTGGACTTGTTCGAGAATCCGGTTGGTTCTCGAACAAGTCT